>CACGTA010000007.1 GCA_902575815.1 uncultured Alphaproteobacteria bacterium
TATTTAACGAGAGTATATTTAATAATATTAAATATGGAAACCTTGAAGCAAGTGATGAAGAGATTAGTTTAGTTGCTAAAAATGCTGGAGTTAAAAGTTTTTCTGAAGAATTGGATCAAAATCTACATACTGTTATTGGAGAAAACGGTATCAAATTATCAGGTGGGCAACGACAGAGAATTGCTATTGCCCGAGCCCTAATAAAAAATGCACCACTTTTAATTATGGATGAAGCTACATCTTCTCTTGATAATATTACTGAAAATAAGATTCATGAAACAATAAATAATCTTATGAATAATAAAACCAAATTAATAATTGCACATAGATTAAGCACAATAGAAGACGCAGACATAATCTACGTTTTGGATAAAGGCAAAATTGAAAGTCAAGGATCACATGAAGAGTTAATTTTAAATTCAGCTATTTATAAAAAATTACAGCTACGAGAACAGTTGGAAAATGAGTTTTAAAAAAAAAATTTTTAAATTTTCTGTATCTCAAAAAATTTTGGCTTTTGTAGGTTACTTATATATCTTATTCGTATGTTACACTTCTAAAATACAGATTATAAACTCTGAGCTACCAGAAAAATTGTGGAGAGAGAATAAACCTTTTATTTTAGCATTTTGGCATGGTCAATTGATGATGATAGGACATGTATGGAAAAGTAAAGCTGTGTTAAATATGTTAGCATCTAGTCATAGTGATGGTCGATTTGGTGCATATATTGCAGGTCATTTTAATTTAAAAAATGTTTCTATAATGTCAAAAAATAAATCACCTTCATTAAGAAAAGTATTTAAAATTTTGAAAGATAGAAATTATATTGGTATTACTCCCGATGGGCCAAGAGGACCAAATAAGAAAGTCTCAGAAGGAATTATAAAAATTGCCATTCATTCTCAAGTCCCAATTATACCACTTGGTTTTGCTTCAAATAAAAATTGTAAACTTAAATCTTGGGACTCATTTTTAATAACATATCCATTTTCAAAATGTAGATTTGTCTGGGGTGAACCGATTACTATTCCTTCTTCTACTAAAGATGATGATTTAGACAAATATCAGAATTTCTTAGAAGAAAAAATTAATGATTGCATGGTATCAGCTGAAAAAAATCTAAATGCTTAGAATATATCAAATACTTAGTACTCTTCTCATACCTGTAATTATTTTTAATATATTTATTCGCATCTATAGAAAAAAAGAGGACAGACTAAGATTTATTGAAAGGTTTGGAAAACCTACGGTAAAAAAAAATAGTGATAAAAAAATTTTATGGATACACGCAGCAAGTATTGGCGAATTTAAATCGTCAGATTTAATTATAGAACGATATCATAAAGTATTTGATATCTTAGTGACTACAACAACAAAATCTTCTGCGGAATATATTAAGGAGTTTTATAAAAATAAAATTATCCATCAATACATCCCATTTGATGTGTCTCATTGGTGTTCAAGATTTTTGAACTTTTGGAAACCAAATCTGATTCTATGGATAGAGTCAGATATTTGGCCAAATATGCTTAATAAAATTCGATTTAAAAATATCAATTGTTTATATTTAAATGCAAGGATTTCTCCAAATTCTTTTAAAAAATGGAAAAGTACAAAAAATTTCTATGGAAATTCATTAAAGAGTTTTAATAGAATTTTTGCACAAAGCAAAGATGACAAAAAAAGAATTCAAGAATTAACGAACTTACAAATTGACTATATTGGAAATTTAAAATTAGCTAGGAATAAAAACAATTCTTCAGTAAATAAAGATCAATCAAATACAATCATGATTGCAAGTACTCATTCTAATGAAGAAAAAGAGATAATTAAATGGATTAAAAAAACAATTCATGAATTTAATTTAAAAATTTTTCTTGCACCAAGGCATCCAGAAAGAATTAGTACAATTAAGCAAGAATTAAATAAAGAAGGATTTAATATTTCTTTAGAATCTAAAAAAGAATGTAAAAAAAATGATATCATCATAATTGATAGTTTTGGAAAATTAGATCAATATTTTAAAATTAGTGATTTAGTTATTTTAGGTGGTTCTTTTATAAAAAATATTGGTGGACATAATCCTATAGAGCCTGCAAGTTATGGATGTGCTATTATTAGCGGTATTTATGTTGATAATTGGACTAATATTTATGAAGATATGGTAAAAGCAAATTCATGTATACTTGTAAATAAGTTTGAAGATATTGATATAAAGATGAGAGAATTACTAAATAATAATTTGGAAATTAAAAAAATCCAAGCAAATGCACTAGAGTTTTCAAATAGGTCTTTCTTTGAAAAAGAAAAACTTTTCCAAAATATTGAAAAGTATATTAATTAAAATGCTTAAAGCCCCTAAATTTTGGTATAAAAAAAATGACACATACTTATCGAATTCCTTATATCCACTCTCTTTGCTGTTTAGATTTGGAACAAAAATAAGAAATTTTATTAGTAGAAAAACATCTTCTGAAATTCCTGTAATTTGTATTGGCAATATAGTGGTAGGAGGTGCTGGTAAAACACCAGTAGCTTTAAAAATTGGAAATTTATTAAAACTTAATGGATATAGTCCTCATTTTGTTTCAAGAGGATATGGTGGTGTTGAAACATCTAATGTTCTTGTTAAAGAATGGCACTCAGCAAAAAGTGTTGGTGACGAATCTTTATTACTAGCAGAAGTTGCGCCAACTTGGATTGGTCAAGATAGAAACAAATCTTTTATTTTAGCTAAAGAACAAGGTGCTGACTGTATAATTATGGATGATGGTTTTCAAAACCCAACTCTTCAAAAAGATTTTTCAATTATCGTAATTAATGGAGAACAAGGGTTTGGAAATAAACGAGTAATCCCATCTGGTCCTCTTAGGGAGAGTATATCAAGAGGCATTTCCAGAGCAAATCTAGTAATTGTAATTGGAGAAATATCTCAAGATGTTAAAGATAAAATTCCAAGTACTGTTCCTATTATTCATGCTAAATTTCAAATCAGTGCTGATAATAAAATATATAAAAATCAAAAAGTGACAGCTTTTGCAGGTATTGCTTATCCTGAAAAATTTTATAATTCACTTTCTGAACAAGGTGCTATTTTAGAAAAAAAAATCAGCTATCCAGATCATCATATTTTTGATGAAAATGATATGTTAAATTTGGCGGAAAATGCCAATCTTACAAAATCAATTTTAGTTACTACAAAAAAAGACTTTGTTAGAATACCTAAATCATATCGCTCATTAGTAAGCACTTTGAATGGGGAAATTAAATTTGAAGATGAAAATCTACTTAAGGAAATATTAGGTAATATTTTAGATAATAAAATAAATGATTTAGCATCATGAAAAATATAATTTATTTTTTTGAATTTATTATAGTTTTTATAATATTTTTTTTATTTAAACTTTTACCATTAAATTTATCAGCTAAATTTTCTTCTTTTATATTTAGTTTTTTTGGTGAATTATCTGGTGCGAACAAGACTGCAATTAAAAATTGCAAATATGTTTTTCCTAATATGAAAGAGGAAGAAGTGAAAAGTATAGTTAAAAAAAGTTGGGATAATCTAGGAAGGACAATTGCTGAACTCCCAAGTTTAAACTATTTATTTGATAAAAAAAAAATAAAGTACAATAAAATTGAAAATATCGAGAATTTAATTAAAAATAATTCCCAGGGAATATTTATATGTATTCATCAGTCTAATTGGGAAGTTGTAGTACCTAGTTTAGATAGAATTGGTATAAATCTAGGTGCAGTATATAGACATATTAATAATCATTTTTTAGATAAATTATTATTAAAAATTAGAACAAATTCGCTTGTATCATCTAAGAGTTTTTATACTCCAAAAGGAAAAAAAAGTGCAAAAGATATTACTGAAGCTATAAGAAACTCTTTATCAATGTTGGTTGTAATTGATCAAAAAGATTCTTCTGGTGAAGAGGTTTTATTTTTTAAACGTAAAGTTAAAACACAAACAGGTTTTTTAAAACTAGCCAGAAAATATAAATTACCAATAATCCCAATTAAAAATAAAAGAATTTATAATGGTAAAATTGAGCTAACCTTTCTTGAACCTTTTTATCACAATGATCTAAATATTAGTGATAATCAAATGATGGAAACGATACATCATAAAATAGAAGATTGGATTAGATCAGAACCCTCTCAATGGTTCTGGCAACACAAGAGATTTAGTTAATTTTTTTTACCTTAATATCAATTGTGCCATCAATAAGCTTAACCGATAATTGATCATTAGTATTAATTTTTTTTGTAGTATTAACAATTTTTTTTTTATTCATCAAAATAGAGTATCCCTTTTTAAGATTTGAAGAGATAGAATTTGAATTAAGTAATCTGATGTTTGCTTTATATTTTTCAAGATTATCTTTGTAGTTATTAGCAATATTTAAATTTAGATTTTTTGAAAGATTATTTATCTTTGATTGTGTTAATCTTACTAAAGAATCTGGAGAAATTACAGATTTATATAAATTTATGAGACTTAATTTAGATATGCTAAATTTGTTTTCAATTGATAATGTTAAATTTTTAAAATCATCTAAAAGCCTCTCCTTGTAATTATTAACTATTGCGCTTGGTGATTTAAGAAACTTATTTAAGTATTCGAAATTTTCTCTTTTAGACTGGATTTGTGAATTAACTTTTGTGTTTAATCTAAGTTGTAAATTTTTAATTTTTTCTATTAATTCAAATCTAACTGGGGTAGCTTTTTCAGCTGCCGCAGTTGGTGTAGACGCTCTTAAATCTGATACCAAATCAATAATTGTTGTATCTGTTTCATGACCTATTGCTGAAATAATTGGTATTTTTGAATCAAAAACACTTGTTGCAAGATTTTCATCATTAAATGCCATTAAATCTTCTGTACTTCCTCCACCTCTAGCAACAATAAGAATGTCTGGTTTGCCTAATTTAAGTTTATTGAAACCTTCGATAGCATTTATAATGCTTTCTGCTGCGTCAACACCTTGTACAGAAACAGGCCATATATCTAAAGGCATTGGAAAACGATCATTCACTCTATTAATTATGTCGTGTACTACAGAACCAGTGGGAGATGTAATTATACCTAATCTCTCAGGCAAAAAAGGTAGTGGAATTTTTTTATCTTCATCAAAATAGCCTTTTTTTTGAAGTCTTTTTTTTCTTTCTTCAATGAGTTTTAAAAGTGCTCCCTCTCCTGCAATTTCAATTTTATCAATATCTATCTGGTAGGTAGTTTTATAGCGAGACCAAGTGGTGATTCTACCAGTTGCAATTATTTCTAGCCCTATTTCTGGATTTATATCTAAATATTTTTTTTTCTGGTCCCAAATAACTCCACTTAAAATTGAATCTTCGTCTTTAAGTGTTAGATAAATTTGCCCTCTTGTTGCGGTTTTTACCTCTGAAATTTCTCCTTTAATTCTTACATAATTAAAATTGGACTCAATTACTTCTTTAAATGCTTGATTAAATTCTGAAACTTCAAATTCTGGTATATTTATTTTATCTATCATGCTTATTTTTAAAAAATTTTTTTAATAAATTACTACATTCTTTTTCCATAATGCCACCATAAATAGTTGGCATAAATATATTTTCTCTTTGAAAAGCAACTCGGAGTTTTTCAATTCCTCCATTTTTTTCATCATACGCTCCAAAATATAGATCTTTAATATGTACTTCACTTATTGCGCTAGCACACATTGTGCATGGTTCCAGTGTAACAAATAATGTCATATTTTCTAAATATTTAAGTTTTAGTCTTTCGCAAGTCTCTTGAATAAGATTTAATTCACAATGTTTGATAGCATTTTTATTTTTATTTACTGTGTTGTAGCTTCTGGCGACAATCTTGTTCGTTGTATTATCAACAAGTATTCCTCCAACTGGAACCTCATTTAAATTATAAGCTTTGTCTGCTTCAATAATTGCTTCTTTCATAAAAAAATCAACGTTCATTCTGGAACACACTTATGTTGTACATTATAATTGAATTATAATGAAAAAACCAATTATTGGAATAACTCTTGATAGTGAAAAAAAGAAAACATACTCAAAATTTCCATGGTATGCATTGAGGGAAAATTACTTAACTTCCTTAACAAAATTTAATGCTATTCCATTTCCTTTGTTACACGAAAAAAAATATATTGATGATTTTTGTCATTTAATTGATGGTTTAATTATTACTGGAGGAGATTTTGATATTCATCCAAAATTATATAAAACAAGTAATACTCAATCTAAAAATATTAAAAATAAGAGAACGAATTTTGAATTAAATATTTTCAATAAATTTTTTAAATACAACAAACCGATATTAGGAATTTGTGGTGGCGCACAACTTATCAATGTTGCTTGTGGTGGAACATTAATACAAGATTTAAATAGAGATCCGATAAACCATGAACAAGTAAATCCAAGAAATCAAACTAGTCATAGTGTTAATATTTTAAACAATACTCAACTACATAAAATATGTGGGTCTCAAAAAATTAAAGTTAATAGTGCACATCATCAGTCAGTAAAAAAAATTGGTAAAAACTTGAAAGTTTCATGTTTAGCCAATGATGGTGTTATTGAAGGAATAGAACACAAAAAACACAAATGGTGTATTGGCTTACAATGGCATCCTGAATTTTTAATTACAAAATATGATATAAAAATAATCAAAAATTTTATTAATGAAGCAAAGTGAATATTAGAATTTCAAAATATCTATCAAGTGCTGGAATTTGTTCACGAAGAGATGCAGAAAAATTAATAGTTGAAAAAAAAATTAAAATTAATAATCAAATATGTGTTCATCCAAGTCATAAAGTGAGTGATTTGGATGTTATTAAAGTTAATAATAAAATTGTTAAAAAAATAAATGAAGTTGAAGTGTGGAAGTTATACAAGCCAATTAAATATATTTGTAGTACAAAAGATAACTTAGGTAGAAAGAAAATTTTTGATTTATTACCTAAAAATATTGGTCAATTGATTAGTGTTGGAAGATTGGATTATATGAGTGAAGGATTGATCTTACTAACTAATAATGGTGATTATTCAAGATATTTAGAACATCCATCTTCAAACATTGAGCGGATTTATAGAGTTTGTATAAATAGCAATATACAAAATACTGATTTACAAAAAATAAATAAAGGTATTACAATTAAAGAAATAAATTATAAAAAAATTAAAGTTGCCTTTGAAAAAAAATTAAAAAATCATAGTTGGTTAATTTTTAAACTTAAAGAAGGTAAAAATAGAGAAATTAGAAATATTTGTAATTATTTTTCATGGAAAATAGTTAAATTAATAAGAATTGGATATGGCCCTTATAAGCTCGGTAGACTCAAAGAAGGACAATTTCAAAAATTAAATTCAATTAGCAAATGATACGTATTACAGGGGGAAAGTTTAAGCAAAAAAAATTAGCTAGCATTAATGATTTTGTAAGACCAACTTCTTCTCTAAAAAGAGAAGCTTTTTTTTCAATTATTGAAAGTTATGCAGTCAAAAATTCTATCGAATTATATAAAAATAAAATTTTTTTAGATCTTTTCGCAGGTATTGGCACAATGGGTTTAGAAGCAATTTCTAGAGGTATAAGTGAGGTAATTTTTTTTGAGAATAATATTGAGGTTATTAATATTTTAAAAAAAAATTGTTTAGATATTTGTAAAAATAATCAATTTAAAATTTATGATGAAGACCTTATTAATTATAATTTAGAAATAGAATTTCAAAATATTTCAGTTGTTTATATTGATCCACCATATGCAAAATATAATTTAGCAAAACTTTTAGAAAATCTATCAAATAAAATTAAAGGTACTACTTTAATTGGTTTGGAAACTAGTGTGAAAGATAATATTATTGTACCAGAAAATTTAAATCTGCTTCAAAAAAAGACTTACGGTAAAACAATAATTTATTTTTTTAAATTATCTTAAATAAGTTTTAGTTAGTTTTTTACCCTGTTCAACAGCAGGCTGATCAAAAGGATCAACATCTAAATATATACAGGAAGCAATTGTTTCTATTATACTAAACGATAATAATTTACCTAAGTTTTGCTCATCTATTTTAGGAATATAGATTTCTCTAAAACTAAAATTATTTAATTTAAAAGTTTCAATGGTTGCACGCTGTTCAGCTTCCATTAAATCTCCCATTGTTTTATCTTTAAAATAGTCAATAGCAGTACCTTCAAACATATCATTATTAATTTTTATGCCCTTATTTGAATGATCTGTAGTTATAAAGGTGAAATATTTATCTTTAGGTCCATCTAAATACAGTTGTAATTGACTATGCTGATCAGTAGTCCCTACTGAATGAATTGCTGTAATACCTTTATTATTTTTTCCTATACTTTCTGCCCAAAGTTGCAGATACCATTTTCCAAAAAAATAAAGTGAATCAGAATATGTCATTAAA
This sequence comes from uncultured Alphaproteobacteria bacterium, assembly GCA_902575815.1. GTDB lineage: Bacteria > Pseudomonadota > Alphaproteobacteria > HIMB59 > CACPNW01. The sequence continues at coordinate 8,449 of CACGTA010000007.1, forward strand.
ACATTATTAGTAAATTTTACATTTTCTTTTTGAATTAAATATCTTCCAAGATCGTACGGTTTGTAATTACCAATATTATTAATTACTTCAGATGCTCCACCAAAAAGTGCATCTATATTTAATCCAGAAATGATTGCAGGAACTATACCTACATTGGTAAATATAGAATATCTGCCTCCAACATCTTTATGATGCTCTAATAGTAAACAATTATTATCTTTTGCAATTTTATAAAGTGGTGATTCTTTAAATTCAGTTATGATTAGAGTATTTGAAAAAAAATCTTCAACTTTGTTAGCTTCTATTGCTTTTTGATAGAGACATGAAAATTGCGATAATGTCTCTGGTGTAGTACCCGATTTTGAAATAACCAAGAAGCCAGTTAACTCAAAATTAATATTTTGAAAATTTTTTTCAAAATTAATAGGGTCAACATTATCATAAAATTCTAAGATAATTTTATTATTGGAAATAATATTATTTAATGCTCTAGCTCCTAAATTTGAACCTCCTGTACCAAATACAATTATTTTTTCTTTTTTCTCTTTAAATTGATTTGAAATTTTTATGGTTTCTTCTAATAAATTTTTATCTGAAACAATATTCAGAGAAGGAAGTTTTTCTATTAAATTAGTTATACTTTGATCAGTATCTTTATTTTGAATGATTTTGTCAAAATTTGAATTAAAGTATTTTATTTCCATTTATAAAATTAAAAGAAGAAAAATCTTTTTTTCTTTTTAGGTTCACCTTCTTCGTAATCTTCATTTTCTTCTTTAGTGTTGAAAAAGAAAAATCTTTTCTTCTTTTTTGGCTCTTCTATATTTTCACTTTCAACATCTGTATTATCTTGGCTTATTTCATCCTCTGAGTTTCCATCAAGATCTTCCCTGATACTATTATCTACTTGATCTGCCTCAGTTTCTTTTAAAATATTGTCGATAACAGAATTTTCAGAAGGTGTGTCATCACTTTCTTCATCCAGACCAAAGAGAATTTCCTTTGCAAGTTCACTATCGGTATCATCAATATCTTTTGACTCAATTTGATCAGGTGGTAGTAAATTAAAATTTGGTGGAATTACTAATGGAGGATTTTCAACTACATTATATTCATCTATTACTTTTCTTTCTACACCAGCACTACTTCTAATAGTATTACAAGAAGATAGAAAAATTGAGGAAATGATTGTTACAAAAATAACTTTTTTCATTTTGCTGTTTTTGATTTTATAAAAAAACTTATTATTAACATGATAATTCCAATTGTAATATAGATATCTGCTAGATTAAATGCTGGCCAATAAAAATTTTCATAATGTAGTAAGATAAAGTCAACAACATAAGTATTTATTAATCTATCAATAATATTTGATAAAGCCCCAATTATAACAAAGAAATAAGCTAGTTTTTCCAGTTGTTTATCTGATTTAATAAATAAATAAAAAATTAATATAACAACTATTAATGCTATAAATATTAATATCCAATGTGAAACATACCCTGAAAATAAACCAAAAGAAACTCCAAAATTCTGAACATAAACTAAATCAAAATATTCATTGATTTTTATTGATTGATTTAAAAACAAATTATTTTGAATAAAAAATTTCGTCAGTAAATCTAATAATATTAAAAAAATAAATACTGCTGTTTTAATCACTTAAATATTACAGTATTACACCTGTTACAAACTTCATCATTTATTAACTTAGCTTCATATTTCCAACATCTTTGACACTTTTCTCCATTTACCTTTGATGCTTTTACGATAACATCAGAAATATCTTCAATAGAGAAACCATGGGATTTTTCGTCAATAACAAACAAAGAAAATGATGAAGTAATTGCAATTTCATCAAACATTACTTTCTCAAGTTTTTTATAACTTTCTGCAGAAACAAAAATATCTATGTGTGCTTCAAGACTTGAACGAATAGTTTTTTCTTCTCTAATTTTTTCAATGGCTCCAGTAGCAACTTTTCTAATATTTTTAATTATATTCCATTTTTCATTTAATTGATTATCTTCATATTCTTTTTTACATTTTAAAAAATCTTGTAGGTGTATACTTTCTCTATTTCCCATTGCTTTCCAAGCTTCTTCAGAAGTAAAGGAAATAGATGGAGCAAACCATCTTACTAAATGATTAAAAATTATATTTAATAAAGTTCTAGTAGATCTTCTTTTAACCGACTCTTTACTGTCACAATATATTGTATCTTTTCTAATATCAAAATAAAAAGCTGAGAGATCACTTGAACAAAAGTTCAGTAGTGTAGTAAACATCAAGTGAAAGTTAAATGTTGATATACATTTTTGAACGACTTTATCAACTTCCCACAACCGATGTAGAAGATATCTTTCTAACTCTGGAAACTCACTCTCATCAATAGCTTCTTCTTCAGTAAAATCACTTAAATTCCCGATTAAAAAACGAAAGGTATTTCTTATTCTTCTATAAGACTCAGCTTGTGATTGTAGAATAGCGTTATCAAGTTTAAGATCATCATAATAATCAGAAGCAACAACCCACAATCTTAAAATATCTACTCCATATTTTTTTAATATATCATCTGGAGAAATAACGTTACCTAAAGATTTAGACATTTTACGTCCTCTTCCATCAACAACAAATCCATGTGTTAGAACACTTTCGTAAGGTGCTTTACCTCTAGTACCCGAAGATTCTAAAAGAGATGAATGAAACCATCCTCTGTGTTGATCACTGCCTTCTAAGTACATTGATGCAGGCCATTTCAAATCTTCTCTTTGTTCTAGGCAAAAAGCATGTGTAGAGCCGCTGTCAAACCATACTTCAACTACATCTTTTACCTGTTCATAATCATCAAGTGAATATTCATCCCCTAAAAATCTTTGTGGATCTTCAGTAAACCAGGTATTGCTTCCTTCTTTTTCATAAATATCAGCTATTCTATTGATAATATTTTCATCTCTTAAAGGTTGGCCTGTTTTTTTATTTACAAATAATGGCAAAGGTACTCCCCACACTCTTTGTCTAGATACACACCAATCTGGTCTAGTTTCAATCATTGATCTAAGCCTTGTTTGGCCTTGAGGAGGATAGAAAATAGTTTCATCAATTGATTTGAGAGCAATATCTCTTAAATTATTTTTTTCCATGGAAATGAACCATTGCGGGGTATTTCTATAAATAAGAGGAGCTTTAGACCTCCATGAATGTGGGTAGCTATGACGAAGTGTACCTTTAAATAATAATTTTGAAAATTCTTCTAATTTATCTGCAATTTTGTGATCTACTTTATAAATATGCTCGCCTTCAAAACCAACGGCATGTTGATTATATTTACCATCATCTTGAACTGTCTGAATAATATCAACATTATTTTCTATACCTAAAACATAATCGTCATCTCCGTGTCCAGGAGCTATATGCACAACTCCTGTTCCCTGTTCTAAGTTTACAAAATCTCCATGAAATGGTTTTACAATAAAATCGTATCCCAATTGTTTAAACGGATGTTCACATTCACAAGAAGATAAATTATCTCCTTTAAATTTCTTTTTTATACTAAATTTTTTTATTCCAATTTCTTTAGTTACATTTTCTAAAAGTTCTGAAGCAAATATTAATTTATCATTTATTTTGGCTAGACTATCTTCTTCTAATTCTTCAACAACAATAAGTGAATAATCTAATTCTTTACCATAAGCCAGAGCTCTGTTACCTGGAATAGTCCAAGGAGTTGTTGTCCAAATAACTATATTAGACTCAATTAAATCTTTATCTGTAGAATTTTTAATTAAAAATTTAACATATATAGTGTTGGACGTATGATCTTCATATTCAACTTCAGCATCAGCTAAAGCTGTCTTTTCTACAACGGACCAGAGAACTGGTTTTGCTCCTTTATACAAGCTTTCATCAAGTAGAAATTTTCCAAGCTCTCGAACAATTTGCGCTTCTGCTTGATTTGACATTGTGAGGTAAGGATTTTTCCAATCTCCTTCAACACCAAGTCGTCTAAATTCTTTTTTTTGTATCTCGATCCATTTTTCTGCAAACTCTCGACACTCATTTCTAAATTGAACAGTTGGAACATCATCCTTGTTCTTTCCTTTTTTTCTATATTCTTCTTCTATTTTCCATTCAATTGGTAAGCCGTGACAATCCCAACCAGGAACATAGATAGAGTCTTTACCAGCCATTTGTTGTGTTCGCACAATGACGTCTTTTAAAATTTTATTAAGAGCAGTTCCCATATGAATATGTCCATTTGCGTATGGCGGTCCATCATGAAGAACGAATTTTTCTCTACCTTTAGATTTATCTCTTAGCTTTTTAAAAATATTTTCTTTATCCCACTCCTCGATTATTACAGGCTCCTTTGATGGAAGGTTAGCTCTCATTTCAAAAGATGTTTTGGGAAGAAAAATTGTATCTTTATATTCCATTATAGTTGATGATATTCTTTAGCTGTATTTATATCTTTGTTGATTTGCTTGGTTAATTCTTCAAAATTATTAAATTTTTGTTCAGACCTAATAAATGTAAGGAATTCAACAGTCAATTCTTTACCATATATTTCTTCACTAAAATTAAACATATGTGTCTCTAAAAGGAGTTTGCTTCCATCGACTGTTGGTCTTAAACCAAAATTTGAAACACCTTTGTATTTTTTGTCTTCTAATAGCACCTCTACACAGTAAACACCTCTTTTTGGTAATATGTGTTGATCTGGTATCATATTAGCAGTCGGAAAATTGATTTCTCTAGCTCTTTTATCACCTTCAATTATTGTTCCATGCATATGCCAGGGCCTACCTAAAGACTCTGTAACATCTTCCACATAACCTTCTTTTATTTGTGATCGAATTATCGAAGATGAATATTTATCAGATTTATCAGCAAGCATAATAGGTTCGATTAAATGAATATTAAAATTATTTTTTTCAGTGTACTTTTCTAATGTTTTAAAATTACCTTTTCTGTCTTTTCCAAACTTAAAGTCAGTACCTATAACTAAGTATTTAATTTTTAATTTATCAATAAGAATTTTAGTTACAAAATCATCAGCTGATAATACTGATAGATTATTATCAAAAGAAAAATCTATAAATATATCTAAACCCAATCTTTCAAGAAAATTTATTTTATCATTTTGAGTATAAATATTAAAAGGCTCATTAATTTGATTAAAGTAAATACGAGGATGAGGATTAAAACTCATTATAGATGATAATAAATTATTGTTTGATGCAATCTCCTTAATTTTATTTATTATTTCTTGGTGCCCTTTATGTATTCCATCAAAATTACCTATTGCGAGACAAAGGTTTAATTTTTCAAAATCTGATGCTGTATCTAACTTATAAATTTTCATAATATTTATAAATCAATTAGTATAGAAACTTATGGTTAGTAACTACAAATATTTATTTAAGATATTTTCCAGATATTCTTGTCTTCCTGAACGAGGTTCTGGCTCAATATTATCGTCGATTACTTTTTTATTTATAGTATCTAATCCAGTATCTTTATTATGAATAAACTGCCCCAAACTTTTATTCCAGTCTTCATATCTATCTTCAATAAACTTAGGAATAACATTATCATTCATTAATTTTTCAACAGCAATGAGCGTTTTTGCACATACATCCATACCCCCAATGTGAGCATGAAATAAATCTTCAGCATCAATAGATTGTCTTCTGATTTTTGCATCAAAGTTCATGCCACCTTGGCCTAAACCGCCATTCTTAAAAATAAAATAAAATGACATAATTAAGTCACCAGGATTATTTGGGAATTGATCCGTATCCCAACCTATTAAAGTATCACCTCTATTAATATCAATACTTCCTAAGGCGCTGTTTGAAATTGCATAAGCAATTTCATGTTCAAAATTATGACCAGATAAAGTTGCATGATTAACTTCAACATTTAATTTAATCTCATTTTCTAAACCTGCTTTTCGTAAAAACGCTAAGCAAGTTGCTGAATCAAAATCATATTGATGTTTAGTTGGTTCATGAGGTTTTGGTTCCAATAAAATTTGACCTTTAAATCCTATCTTGTGCTTATAATTAACAACTAATTCTAAAAATCTTTGAAGATTAGCTGTTTCCTTAGTCATGTCAGTATTAAGAATAGTTTCGTATCCTTCTCTTCCACCCCAAAGAACGTAGTTTTGACCGCCCAGTCTCATCGTTGCATCCATACAATCTTTTACTTGCGCAGCTTTATATGCAAAAACTTCTGGGTCTGGATTAGTCGAAGCTCCACTCATATATCTTTTATGAGAAAAAGCATTTGCTGTTCCCCAAAGTAATTTCATTCCTGAGTCATTAATTTTTTGTTCCATTAAATCTATAATATGAAAGAAATTTTTTTGTGTCTCAGCATAATTTGAACCTTCAGGAGAAATATCTCTATCGTGAAAGCAGAAAAAAGGTGTTTTTATTTTAGTGAAAAAATCAAATGCAGCATCAAGTTTCATTTCAGCCATTTTCATTTCATCACCTGCTTGCATCCATGGTCTATCAAATGTTTGACCACCAAATGGATCAAGGCCAGGCCAAGTAAATGTATGCCAATAACAAGTAGCAAACCTTAAATGCTCTTTCATAGACTTGCCTAAAACTTTTTTATTTTCATCATAAAACTTAAAAGCAAATGGATTATTGCTTTCTTCACCTTCAAATTTGATCTCGGGTATTTTACTAAAATATTCTGTCATAAGATTTTCTAAATTATACTACTCTATCTTGATATCCAAAGTAAACCACCATTGTAAGATATTTGTAATTATACTTAAGTTTTATCACTATATAAAAAATTAATTGCAAAAAATTTATTATTAGTGTTAATATTTCATACAAATGAAGTATTTACATACAATGGTGAGAGTAGAAAATATTGATACCTCACTGGACTTTTATTGTAACAAACTTGGTTTAAAAGAAGTTAGAAGAGTTGAAAATGAAAAAGGAAGATTTACACTAATTTTTTTAGCTGCTGATAATAGTGATGAAAAAACTGGTTTATTAGAATTAACGTATAATTGGGATCCTGAAAAATATTCTGGTGGAAGAAACTTTGGTCATCTAGCTTACAGTGTGAATAATATTTATGAAGTATGCGAAAAATTAATGAAAAATGGTGTTACGATAAATAGACCACCACGTGATGGACATATGGCATTTGTTCGTTCTCCTGATGGGATTTCAATAGAAATTTTACAAGAAGGTGAATCATTGCCTGAACAAGAACCTTGGAAATCAATGGAGAATTCAGGATCTTGGTAAATTTAGTTATTTAATTTTACTTTAAAATATTTATTTTGGTCAGTTGCCAAAGCAATAACAGCTGGCAAAACTTTTCTATAAAAATCAAAAAGGCTAGTAAAGGGTTGTGGAAGTTCATTATCAATTTCTTTTCTTAATTTTTTTAAATTATAAGATGGTACCATTGGGAACATGTGATGTTCTAAATGATATTCCATATGCCAATATAGAAAACTTAAAATTGGATTTATTCTCACCGAGTAAGTGCTTAAACGATGATCTTTTGTATCAACTTTTGCAGCTAAGTGTTGTGTAACATTGACAGCAAACCAAATTGGCTTTCCAATATAAGTTGGTAAAATAATGTAAATAATTGGTAAAAAAGAACCAATATAAAAAGCATAAGCAAATACCGATACCCAAATCAGGACATACAATCTAGAATTCCAAAGAATTTTTTTCTTTTCTTCTTTAGGTGCAGTTATATTAATAACTGGAGTAAATTTTCCAAAAGCATGTTTTAGAACTTCAAACTTAATTAATTTATGTGGGTATAATAAATCTGTAAGAGGTATAAAGTTCAAAAAGAATGCAAATAATTCAATAGGTCTTGATACTTGTATTTCGTGATCATAATCATCTTCTGTTTGTAATGTTTTTGAATGATGAAAAGTATGACTCCAACGCCATCTAAAACCTTCAAAGTCACACATGAAAGAACTGATATGGTAAAAAAATTCATTAATCCAACGTGTCTTAAAAGCTGTTCTGTGAACAGTTTCATGCCAATTAGCGACACTAAATGCATAAATTGTACCATAAATAAAAAAGAACAAATATGTCCACCAAGTACCTAACGTTGCATATGCTAGATACCCTGAAATAAATAAGAATAAAAAATAAATAAAAAAATGAATTATTCCTGGAAGATCACTTCTTTTACTTAAAGCTTTTAATTTTTTTCTATCGACTTGTGGTCTGTACCAATCATCAAGATTAATTTCCATACTTGAAGATTAAATTAATTATCCCAGCGCTCTAACCATGAACCATCAACATTAGAGTCAAATTGATCTTTTTTTGATGTTCCCCTAAATTTAGTATGCTCTTCTTCCAAACCTTTGAACCATGAATCCCAATCAGCTGTGTAACTAGGATCATCAGATTTTCTCATAATAATTGGATCAACCAAACCTGTATGAAATCCAGCTTCATCTTTTGGATTTTGGAACCTTAAATCGACACTCCATCTTACATCATCAGATAGATTTTCGAGAGATCGATGAGGTACTAATTGATGTAAAAATAACACTGAACCTGCCTTCATTTCACAAGTAATAACTTTGTCTTCTGGAATATCTTTATCTTCTATAAATAAATACCAAGAGTCTTTTACAGAACCATCTTTCTTTTCTAATTTGTGATTCAAAACTCTTTCAGGTCTATGTCCACCAGAGACAACTTGCATACAACCATTATTTTTATTTACATCTAAAAAAGGTATCCATGCAGCTGGCTGAGTAGTTTTTTCTGCTCCTTCTTTTAAATAAGCTGAATCTTGATGCCAAGGAACTGTCATTCTTGCAGTTTGTGGAGTTTTTGATCTGATATTCCAAACTGGATGACCAGAAATATCTTTTCCAACCCAATTTTCAACCATATCTAAAAGTTTTTTTGAACCCCAAAGATTTGCTAATGCTGGCTTTAACTCACCTCTATGATGAATTAAAACTGAAGAACCTTTAAAATCTCTTTCAAGAGCAGCTAATCTTTTAAAAACATCTTTATCGTCATGTTTATTTTTAATTTTTCCAGCCTGGAAGGCTTTTTCCGCAAAATCGTCAACAATTTCATCGAACTCGTTTAGTATTGGATTTAATTCATTCATATTGAAGACATTTTCGACGATTGTGTAACCTTCTTCATTGTATTGTTTTATTTGTGCATCACTAATCATAATTCCTCCCAAAATTATCCATTAACTAATAGATCAGTAAGATGATCTATTGTTGTATCTTTCTTTTCCATATCAGCAATTTTTTCGCCTCTAGCCATTACACATAAATGATCAGCAATTGGATACACGTGGCTCAAGTTATGGGTAATAAAAATTGAGGTCACACCTTGGTTTTTTAATCCTTCTACGAATCGCAGTACTTTATTTGTTTCTTTCACAGACAAGTGGTTTGTAGGTTCATCTAATATTAAAACTTTTGATTTAAAATACATTGCTCTAGCAATAACAACACCTTGTCTTTCACCTCCAGATAACTGATTAACTGGTGTATCTGGAGATCGAAGATGCAATTCTACATCTGTTAATGCTTTCATAGCATCGTCCTGCATTGTTTTAGTTTTCATCAAACCAAAATTGCCAACATTATATTGAGTTTGTTCACGTCCAATAAAAATATTTCTTGCAATAGACATTTCAGGGATCAAAGCTGAATACTGATAAATTGTTTCAATACCTAAATTCATTGCTTCTTTTGTAGATTTAAATTTAACTTTATTACCTTCGAAATATATATGACCTGAATCAGGTTGATGTGCTCCAGATAAAATTTTAATTAATGTTGATTTACCAGCACCATTGTCTCCAATAAGACCAACAACAGAGTCTTTTTTTATCTTTAAGCTTAAATCTTTTAAAGCATGAACTCCTGAATAGTATTTGTTTAAACCCTCACAAACTATTATATCTTCCATCTTTAATCCTTTGCCTTGTTTTGACCAATTCGTGTCGCTCTTCTACTTATATAAGTATTAAACACGACGGCTATAATAATTAAAGAACCTAAACCTGCTCTAAACCATTCAGCATCTATTCTAGCCATAATGATTCCACTTTCTAAAAACCTGATCAGGATTGCGCCAATTACTGCACCAAAAACTGTTCCGATACCTCCAAATAAACTGACACCACCAATAACTGCTGCAGCAATTGACTCTAGTTCTAATAAGTATCCTTGAGATGGTAATGGTGCTTCCAATCTAAATGTTTGAATCATTCCAGCAAAGCCAGCTAAGAAACCACATAAGATGAAACAAAACATTTTAACGTTTCCAGTCTTTATTCCCATTGAAGATGCTGCATTTTGATCTCCGCCAGTTGCATAGATCCAGTTACCAACATTACTTCTGTGAAGCATAACACCTAAAACAATGGCAACTAAAAGAGCCCAGTACAAGGAAGCTCTAAATAACTCAAATTGATAAACGAATAACTCATTTGGTAAAATATGAGGAAATGGTGGTGGAAATCCTGCAGTAGCTACAGTTGTAAGACTTCTAGCAATATAGAGCATTCCAAGAGTTGCGATGAAAGAAGGAATTCCAAATCTTAAGGTAATAAATCCATTAACAAAACCAACAATAATACCAATCATTAATCCTAGAAAAATAGCGAACCAAGGTGGTATCCCTTGATGCACCATTTGTACAATAGTCATCGGGACTAATGCAAAAACAGAGCCTACAGATAAATCAAATTCACCTGAGATCATTAATATTGCAATCCCAATAGCAACAATAATATATTCGGGTGTAATACCCATAACTATTCTTATATTTCTTGCGTCCAAAAATCTTTCATTAGCAATATAAAATCCAATCATTATTGCTAGAAACATTAAGAAGGTTGCTACTTCTGGTCTTACTAATAAACTTCTAAGACTAAAATTTTTACTCATATTTTTTTTATTTTAAAAAAAACCAGGCTCTATTTAAAGAGCCTGGTTTAGATATTTATCTAACTGACATTCCTTTGAATGATCTGATTGTTTCAACATCATCAGGACCAATCATAGCTTTACCAGTATTGATATCTAGTGCACTTAAACCATACTTGTTCATTAAGTATAATTGGTGAACTGACATGTAACCTTGGTAGTATGGCTGTTGGTCAACTGTTAGTTGAACATAACCTTTATCCATTTCTTCGAAAACTACGTCAACTAAGTCGAAACCAGCAAGAAGAATTTCACCAGGTCCATAACCTAAGTTTCTTACTGCAGCAGCTGCACCAGCTTCCCAGAAACCTACATCAAGATATGCAGTTGTATTTGGGTTAGCTTGAACATAAGCTGCCACTCTGTTTCCAACAGTTGAAAGGTCTAGACCTGACTCGATTTTCTCATAAGTTACTTTTCTATCAGGGTTAGCTGCTTTGTAGTCTTCCATGAAACGTGCAATACCATTTCCTCTAGTGTATGCCCATGATTGGTTCATGTCTGCAACACCGATTAGAACGTGAATATCTCCATCAGGAAACATTTCAGAAAGATTAGCTGTTAATTCATAACCAGCTGCTTCTAAGTCTTGTCCAACATATGCTAGTCTGTTACTACCAGCAGCACCTTCTGGATCATCAGTATTAGCTGTAATTACTGGAATACCAGCAGCTAATGCTTCATCAACTGCAGCATCAAAGATAGTTGGGTTAGTAATTGTAGTTACGATACCATCAACACCTTGAGCTATTGAAGACTCTAAGTTTTGTAATTGCTCTTGTTGATCTCCATCACCTGAAAGAGTTAACATTTGGCAATCAGCATTAATTTGTGCACAAGCATCTTTAAAACCTTTATGAACAGCTGCCCAGAAAGCATTGTTCGTATCACTGTGCATTACGAAGTTAAATTTGTATTCTGCCTTCGCTGAAGTAGCAAAAAGTGCTACAGAGGCAAGAATAATTAAAGCAATTTTTTTCATGCATTCCTCCTATAAATAATTTTTTCCTAACAAGAATAGGTATGTAAAACAAGGAGAAATATTGGGAATTAGGTAGTAAAATTATCGCACTAATCAGTAGCTTAGTAAAATTTATATTTTTTTAAGGATTTGCCTTATGAAATCATCATGCATGGGTTCAGGCTTCACACATGAGGAGCGAAGTTCAACCTCCACTTTATAAATTGAAGAAATCATGGCACACTCGATGACATCCAAAACGTGAAGAGCAAGTTCTCCATTACATCTATGCATTCTATTATTTTCTATTGCATCAATCATTTCAGCAAGGCCAATACCCCTATAGTTTGCTTGTTCTGGCGCTTCATTACTTCTACCGCTATGGTTAACTATATTTGTTTTTCCAAGGGGTTTATCTTCGACACTGATATCTTTCCATTCAGATCCAAACTCGCCAGATATAGATACAGGACCACCAAACATATTTGGATCAGGGACTACTAATGAACCTTTCGTTCCATAAAGCTCCATGTGATTACGTTTATGATTTAAAACATCAAATGAAATGAAACCTTGAATGATAGCTTTATTTTGAAACTCAATATTAAACATATAAGAAGTTGGGATATCAACATTAAAGGTTTCTCCTTTTTTTGGACCAGCTTTGTATTCTCTTTTATCGAAGAATTTTGCCCCTCTTCCTCTTATGTTTTTAACAGGACCTAGAAGATTAACAAGTGTGGTAAAAAAATATGGACCCATGTCTATTACAGGCCCTCCTCCTTCTTGAAACCAAGACTCAGGACTTGGATGAAAATCTTGAACGCCGGGAAAAGCGAAAATAAAGTTACCCGTTAGAACTTGTCCAATGTCATTATTATCAATTAAACTTCTAGTAAGCTGTCCTCCTCCTCCTAAAAAAGTATCAGGAGCATTACCAATATATAAGCTATTTTTTTTTGCTAAATTTAGTAATTCTTTTGCATCATCAAATTTAACACTCATTGGTTTTTCACAATAAACATGTTTGTTTGCTTCAAGTGCTTTTTTCGATATTTCATAGTGCGCTTGAGGGATTGTAAGATTAAGAATTATATCTACATTTTTATCATTAAATATTTCATCAACTGATAAGGCTGCAATATTATATTGTTCTGCTGTTTTTTTTGCTGCATCTAAATTTATATCAGCACAAGCAACAAAATTTATATTATTAAAATAGTCTTGTGCCCTAAAATAAGTCTCTGCAATATTACCACAACCGATTAGTCCAATGTTTTTCATTTTGTTAACCGATACACATTACTACAAAATTTAAAATAACAAAAATTGAAATTTAGAATAGCGTTATACGTTAGGTATTTTTCTATCAGGCACGTAGTTTGGGTTAAAAGCCTGTTTAATTATTACTGGCACTATATCTCTATAGGCACTGATTAAGCCATTATTTGGCTTGGGTAATTGATCCTTTATAATATTATGTAGTTTAGGCAAATTATACCATGGCACTTGAGGATACATATGATGTTCAATATGGTATTCTAATTTTACATATAACCAGCTTAGTAATGGATTAAGTATTACTGTCCTAGTGTTAACTCTATGATCTTTAACATCAAATGCAAGACCTGCATGTTGAGTAAGGCCGCATAAATAAAATAGAGTGTTCCCATAAAATGTTGGTAGGAGAAAAAATAGTACGGGTAAAATTGTTTGAAAATATATTGAATACAGAATTATACTTAACCATATGAGCATATGTATTCTTGATGATAAAAAAACTTTCCATTGGTGTTCCTTAGGCACACAATCTTTAATTACTGGAGTCATTATTCCAAGAGAGTTTTTAAATGTTTCTGCTAAGTATGATTGATGTATCCATAATAGTGGTCCGAAGGGAATAAAACTTACAAAATATTTAAATAACTTACTTGGTCTATCTACTTGAATCTCAAAATCATGAGGTTCTTTTGTATGTAATGTATAACTATGATGCAGTGTGTGAGTCCATCTCCATCTTATCGGCTCAAAATTTGTCATAAAAGAAAAAATGTATTGAAACAAATCATTTAGCCATCTTTCTTTGAAAAGTGTTCTGTGTCTACTTTCATGATCATATGCACCACTAAATGTATAAATAGTTCCATAAATCCAGAACCATAAAATTGTCCAATATGTACCCCAAGTATAATAAGCTAGGTAACCTGAAATTGCTAAAGCTATAAAATAAAATGAGACATAAATGATTCCAGGTAAAGATCTCTTTACAGTAAGTTCCTTTAATACTTTTTTATCTAAAACTGGTTTCCACCATATGTTTTTTCCAAGTTTAGCATCTAAATCAGCTGAAACATTTGTATCTCTAATGACAGTCATTAAAAATATATATATAATTTGAACAGTTAAAAATAAACAAAATTATGAAAAAAAAATTAACAGTCTACGACCTATTAAATTTAAAAGGTGTAAAACAAATTCATGAAGTTTACGTTAATAATGTTGAAGAAGCAATTGCTGCAGAAGAGGCTGGAGTAGATATGATATGTACTGCGTATGATATGCCGCACCATGGAATTTTTGGAAAATTAGAAGATGTAAAAAGAATTAGAGAGGCAGCTCCTAATACTCATTTAATGAGTGCTGCTCCTGAAAAATCTTATGCAACAGCTGATGAAGCGGTTAGAGCTGCCTATAAATTATTATCAATTGGTTGTGACTCTTTTTATACAAATAATAGCTCAAGTATTATAAAAGATTTAAGAAAAGAAAAAGTTCCTGTGATTAGTCACATAGGTTTGATTCCAGGTCATATAAATTGGATTGGTGGTTTTAGAGCTATTGGCAAAAATGCTAAAGAAGCTATTGAAGTTTTAGAACACGCTTTAGAACTTGATGATGCAGGTGCAATAGGTTTAGAAGTTGAAGTTGTCCCTCCAAAGGTTGCTGAAATAATAACAAAAAAAGTAAAACTACTAACTATTTCTATGGGAAGTGGTTCAGAGTGTGATGGTCAATATTTATTTTCTCAAGATATCCTTGGTTATAATACTGGTCATGTTCCAAGACACTCAAGAATTTATAGGAATTTCAAAAAAGAATTTGATAAATTACACATTGAACGAGTGAACGCATATAAAGAATTTGTAAAAGATACAGAAGATAAAAATTTTAATGATCCCAAAATTACAGTAGGAATCGAAGATAAAGAATACGAAAGTTTTTTAAAATTATCTGAAAAATATTAATAAATTTATTTATAAATTTTAGCTGTAAATATATTTGATAATAAATAAGCTTAGTAATTAAGCTTTTTCAATAGCACCTGTAATTAATGCAGTGACTTCTTCTGGTGAACTTTCTTTAGCTAGTTTATTTGCAACTAACTGTCCTCTTCTCAGTACTGCAATTCTATCGCTGACAGCAAATACATCTGGCATTCTATGACTTATGATTACTACTGCAATACCTTGATTTTTTAGCTGTTTAATTAATTCGAGTACTTCAGCAACCTGTCTAACACTAATAGCAGCTGTAGGTTCGTCAAGTAATACAACTTTAGCTTTTGATAATTTTGTTCTACCAATTGCAACAGCCTGTCTTTGACCACCAGACATCATTTTAACTTCTTCATCTGGTAATGTTTCAGATTTAAGCTCTTTAAATATATTCTTTGCTCTTTTAAACATCTCTGCAAAATTTATAATTTTTATTAATCCAAAATTTCTTTTAATTTCTCTAGTAAGAAAAATGTTTGAGGCAGCAGTTAAATTATCGCATAAAGCTAAATCTTGATAAACAACTTCTATGCCCTTATCTCTAGCTTCCATTGGTTTTGAGAATTCAACTTTTTGATTTTCAAAGTTTATTGTTCCAGATGATTGCTTAAAGTTACCTGCAATAATTTTAATTAAAGTAGATTTTCCCGCACCATTATCTCCCATTAATCCTAAAACTTCACCTGATCTCAAAGATAGTGAAACATTATCTAAAGCTTTGATAGCTCCAAAACTTTTAGAAATATTATTTAATTCTAAAATCTCCATCAATCCTCTTTTGGTCCACCCGAATTTGATTTGAAAGTAACATTTGAATTTATTACTACTGCTAAAAAAATAATTATGCCTTTTACAACTTTATTTAAATCTGGATCTATTCCCCAATGTATTAATCCATTACTTATCATTGATATAAATACACATCCGAGTAATGTACCTGTCATTGTACCTACGGCACCTGCAAGTGCTGTTCCACCAACAACAACTGCAGCTATAACGTCAAACTCCATTCCATCTGCTAAATTTGCGTTGCCTGATGATACCCTAGCTACAAATAATATTCCAACTATAGCTGAGAAAAGACTAGTTCCTATTAAAGCTAAAATTTTTACTCTATCGACATTAATTCCAATATTTCTTGCTGCTTTTGGATTACCACCAACTGCATAAAAATTTGTTCCAGTAACAGTATACTTACTAGCGAACCAAAATATTAAAAAAGCTCCCAACATTATCCATGTAACTGTAGGTAAACCTAAAATATCTCCTCCAAAAAAATACCTAAACTCTTTATTACTTATTGCTAATGGTCTTCCTTCAGTAACAAAAAGTGAATAACCTCTAAGAGCGCTCCACAATGCTAATGTAGTAATGAATGTAGGTATAAATAATTTAGTTCTCGCAATACCTATAAAATAACCTAGTAAAATACCCCATAAAATTACAATAGTTGCTGATGTAAAGTAGCTAAAGTCATACCACTTAATTAAAATAACAAAAAATAGACCTGACCAAGCAACTGACGGCCCAACACTAATATCTATTTCTCTTGTTATGAGTACAAATGTCATAGGAAAAGCTATTAAGCCTACATAGGAAGCACTTCTTAAAATACTTGTGAAATTTCTTTGAGTAAAAAAATTTTCAGTTGTAAATGAAAACAATAACAACACCAATATCAATGCAATAAGTAGGCCTATCTCATGGAGATTACTTATTTTTATTTTCTTTTTAGATTTTATTATTTCGTTTTCTGTCATAAGAAAAAGGGGTATCACTAAGATACCCCTTATAATTTTATTAATCGTATCCTCTTTCAGATAACCAAGTATCAATAGCTATCTTATCAATTGAAGTGAATACTTTTGTAGGTGTCAATTGAACATATTCATCAATTGCTTCACCTTTAACAGCTTTTAAAGCTGCTCTCATTGCTCCTGCTCCCATATCTCTTGGGAATTGTGAATTAACTGCTAATAAAATTTCGCCATCACTAACAAAATTCATTAATTCTGCAGTTGCATCGGTTCCCATAACATATGTTTTACCAATTTGACCGGCTGCAAGAACAGCATTAACAGCTCCAATTGTTCCACCCTCATTGGCTGCATACATTAAGTTGATTTCAGGATTTGCAATAAGCATATCCGTTCCAACTTGCGTTGCAACATCATTTGAAAATGCTTCTTGATTGTTAACAACTTCAAAGTTCACTCCTGTTGATTTTAATCCATCAATAAAGCCATCTTCTCTTTCCTGACAAGCTTCATATCTATTACAGTTATGAATTCCAATTTTAAGATCAATTCCTGCTTTAATTGCCCAGTTACCAGCAATAATACCAACTGGATAACCTAATTCTCTCTGACTTGTAGTTACGAGTGCGTATGCAAGTCTTTTAGCATCTTCATCATTTAAGCAAGTATTATAGCAAACTACAGGAACTCCTGCTTCAGCTAGTCTTTCAACTGCGGCAACAGATGATTCTGTAGATACAGGTGACATTATTACAACATCAACACCGGTAGCAAGAAGTGTATCTATAAACTCAGCTTCCCTCGCAACATCACTTTGAGAGTTTGCGCCAGTAAGCTCAATACCTTCTTCTTCTCCAGCTTTTTCAATCCCATATTTAATTTCTCCAAAGAAACCTGCGGTATCAAGATATAAAGCACCTACTTTAAGTGCATTAGCTGAGAAAGAAAAAGTTATTAAAGAAATAGCCGAAGCTATTATTATAAAAAATTTTTTCATTATTCCTCCTAATTAATAAATCTTAATTTAAGGAAAAAATAAAATATGTATATATAAAAGTTAAATTTAAATATAAAAAAAGGCCGCAATCTGCGGCCTTTTTTAATTTAGAAGTATTTGAATTCTACATAAAGTCAGCAGCGTTTTCCTTAGTAACTAATACTGTTCCAGTATCAATATTGTCAGGAATACTTTCACCATTAGCTAATTTAAGTGCATTTTCTACACCCATATATCCCATATTATATGAGAATTGAGCTATAGTAGCTGACATTTCACCAGCCATTACACTTGCAGCAGCATCAGGGTTAGCATCAAATCCAACAACTACAACATCATCTAGCATATCAGCATTTTTTAATGCTTGGATAGCACCTAGACCCATATTATCGTTAGAAGCAAAGATTGCTTTTAGATTTGGGTTACCAGTGATGATATCTTCAGTTACTGACATACCTTGTGCAGTATCCCAGTTAGCTGGAAGTTCAGCAACAATGTTCATGCCACATGCTTCAAGACCTTTGTGTGATCCTTCAGCTCTGTGTTGACCAGTAGTTTGCGTGATCATTCCTTGAAGGATTGCAACATCAGAACCACTTGGAACATTATCGCAAATGTATTGAGCAGCTAAAGCAGCGCCATTGATATTGTTTGTACCAATGAAAGTCACACCTTCATTAATTCCATTAGTATCAATGTATACAACTGGAACACCTGAAGCCATTGCATCATCAAGAATTGGTGCAACCGCGTTAGGGTCAGTTGGTGCAATCGCTATACCGTCTACACCTTTAGCAATTTGGTCTTCAATTTGTGCTACCTGAGCCATAACATCACTCTCTTGTGGTGGTGAAAGGATAATAAGGTTTACACCTAATTCTTCAGCAGCATCTTTAGCACCAGCTTCAACTGAAGCCCAAAAAGGGTTTCCAGCACCTGGTCCTTTAGTACTTAGCATTATTGTTTTTGCATGTGAGCCTGCTAAAAGACTACCTGAAAAAAACAATACAGAAGTAGTAATTATAGAAATAACAAATTTCATTTTTCCTCCTAAAATTTTTTTTAAACATTAATCAAAAATGAAATCTAATCAAGTGACTGTTTGTCAGAAAGTAGTTATTTTTTAATATTATGTTCTGGTCGCAAGTTGTCTTCTTAGAACATCGATATAAACAGCCAAAATAATAATTGACCCAATAAGAACTTGTTGCCAGAAAACACTGACATTCATTAGATTTAGACCATTTCGGAGTATACCCATAATCATGACTCCAGCAAATACACCTAAAACAGTTCCTCTACCCCCAAAGAAGCTTGCTCCACCTATAATGACTGCTGCAATTGCATCTAGCTCAGATTGTAAACCAGCATTTGGATAAGCGGAATTTGTTCTTCCAGCTAAAATTAAACCTCCAATACCAGCCAAGAAACCACAAAGGGTGTAAACTATGATCAAAATTCGATCTACGTTAATACCTGCTGCCCTAGCTGCTCCTGGGTTGCCTCCAATCGCATAAATCCATTTACCTATTCTTGTATGATTTAAAAATATCCAAAAGATAAAAAATATTACAATCATTAAAATTAAACTTGTGGGTATATACTCTCTAGCGCCTTCTCCAAAAATTACATCTAGTTTAATTTTACCATTTCCTATAACTCTAATCTGTTCAGCAAAACCTGTTATTGGCACTCCTCCAGAAATAAGGTTTCCAATTCCTCTAAATATGTACAGCGTTCCTAACGTCATAATAAACGGATGAGGCATTCGAAGTAAGGTAATGCCAATACCATTAAACATACCACACAAAAATCCAATTGCTGGTGCAACTAACATGACAACGTACCAAGGCATTCCTGCCTTCGAAGCAATAGCGAGTCCCATTAATGATAACATAATAATTGAACCGACTGATAGATCTATACCTGCAGTTACAATGACCATAAAGACACCAAGCGCTAACATAGACTGCCAAGACACTTGTTTAAAAATATTTGTTACATTTCTCCATGATAAAAATACATCAGGTTGCAACAAATGTAGGACAGCAATCATTATTAGGATCAGTAATAAGATTCCATATCTCTCAAAAAAAGGAATAAGTCTGACAAATAAAGATTCTTGATTCTTATCCATTAATCTTTTTTCCCCATGATCCATCCAATCACTTCGTCTCTTGAAGTATTTTTTAATTCTGACTCAGCAAAATTAGTTCCTTGAAACAATGCCATTACTCGATCACAAACAGTAAAAATATCGTCCATTCGATGACTAATTACTATTACACTAACACCTAATTTTTTTAGATTTAAAATTAAATCAAGAACCTTTCCAACTTCTTTAACAGC
Source organism: uncultured Alphaproteobacteria bacterium (assembly GCA_902575815.1). Lineage (GTDB taxonomy): Bacteria > Pseudomonadota > Alphaproteobacteria > HIMB59 > CACPNW01. Next base: position 28,787 of record CACGTA010000007.1, read on the forward strand.
AAGTGCTGCGGTTGGCTCATCCATTAATACAATTTTTGCATTAAAAGCTGTAGCTCTAGCAATTGCAACTGCTTGTCTTTGTCCACCTGATAATTCTTCAACCTTTTGATCAGCACTCTTTACGTTTATTTTTAATTTTGCAAGATGCTCTTCGGTTAACTGTTTTCTTTTTTTATGATCTAAAAAATTAAAAGGACCAACTTTTCTTGTTGGTTCTCTTCCTAGAAAAATATTATCACCGATAGGTAGATTACCAGCTAGTGCTAAATCTTGATAGACCATTTCTAAGCCCAAATTTTGAGAGTCTCTGGGACTATTTAAAGTTACTTTTTCTTTATCAAAAAAAAGAGATCCTTCACTTGGTTTATATAATCCTGATAAAACTTTCATTAATGTAGATTTACCAGCACCATTATCACCGACGACACCAAGTACCTCGCCCTTATTTAAATGAAGATCTACATTTTGAAGGGCTGTAATAGTACCAAAAAATTTTGAGACTGATTTAGCTTCCAGTACTAAATTATCTGACATAAATGTGTTTTTAAATAAAAATTAATTAATATCAACTGGTTTTGATCGTAAATATTTAACAGTTTCTCTCTCAGCTTTTTTACATAATTTAGGGGGCAGACCCTTCGAGATAAGTTTTAAATCTTGAATTACTAATTCGCCCATCTCTTTAAATGCGCTGTCTAATGCACCGGCTCTATGTGGAGAAAAAATTACATTTTTGAGTTTTCTTAATTTATGATTTTTAGGAAATGGTTCTTGTGGAAAAACATCAATAGCAGCAAACACATTTCTATTTTTTAAAAAATTAAAAAAATCATCAAAATTTATTATTGCTGCTCTACTCATTAATACAAACACTGATCCATCTTTTATTAATTTAAGCTTAGAAGAATTAATCATGGATTCATTAGAAGAAGTAATTGATGCGAGTACATAAATGATGTCAGCATTTTTAAGTAACGAATTTAAATTAGTTGGCTTAACATCAAATTTTTCAATTTCTTTATTTGGGATCCAGGGATCATAAGCCATAATATTATTAGAAAATGCTTTTAGTATAGGTGTAAGTGATTTAGCTAAATCACCAAATCCAATTAAACCAAATGTTTTATTTTTTATTAAAAAATTGTTCTGACTTATTGCACCACCGTATTTTTCTTTTTTTAAAATAAAGTCTGAGTGAGCAATGTGAATACTTCTGGCTATCGATAAAGTAAGGCCCATTGCCATTTCAGCAACAGGTTGAGCAAACACAGGAGATGTTGCTAAAACATGTATTCCTTTTCTAAAACAATAATCGTAATCCATATTGTCCATAAAATTGCTCTCTACATTAAATATTGCTTTAAGTTTTGTAGATTTAGAAATCAAAGATGAAGGTAAATTTGGTTGCCCAAAAATATAATCTGCCTTTAGTAAATTTTTTTCATAAAAATTATTTTTATTTTTATTTGGAGCAGTAATGAGATTAAAATTTTTTTTTAAATATTTTAAATTTTCTTTAGAAAAAAGTAGGTCCATTGTTCTTGGATATGGATCTACTAAAATTATTGGTTTGTTTTGATTCATACAAATTTAATTATTAGGAAAAAATTTTATTTTATACGCCTTTACGTTGTTTATTTTTTCCTTCTAAAAATTCATTAAGAGCTGATTTCTTTCCTTCGGTATTATCCACTTCAAGTGTTGGACTTTCCCAAAAAGCTGTACCCTCTAACCATTCATAACCATCTGTTTTCATAGAAATAACATACGTTTTGTTTGATTCTTTTGCTCTTTTAAAAGCGGCCTCTAACTCTGAAATAGATTTAACAGTCTCACCATTTGCCCCCATACTTTTTGCGTGAGCTTCAAAATCTACAAACTGTACATTTGTTGCTCTTGCAGCATTGAGATTGCAAAGATATTCATTCCCACCTTTAGCTAGTTGCAATCTATTAATAACCATATGACCACCATTATCACAAACAACTATAATTAATTTTTTATCATATAAAACTGAACTGTAGATATCGCTATTTTGTAAGAGGTATGAACCATCGCCTACAAATACAATTACATCTTGTTCAGGTTTTGCCATTTTGATTCCAAGCGCACCTGATATTTCATAACTCATGCAACTAAATCCCCATTCAGTTTCAAAAGTATTAAGTTCTTTAGGTTTCCATATTTGAACTACCTCGCCAACTAACCCTCCAGCTGCAGTGACTACGATATCTGATGGGTCTGAGTTTCTATAAACTGCACCTACAGCATGAGCATAGGATGGTAATTCTTGATTTGTTGGTCCACTTTCTTTGGCAACATATTCATCCCATTTATTTCTTTCCTCAATTGAACGCTGGTACCAATTATCTGGCGCTTTCCAATCTCCTAATGCTTTTGATAATTCTTGAAGTCCAATTTTTGCATCGCTTACAACAGGAGTAGCGCGATGTTTTGTAGTATCAAATCGTGAAGTATTTATTGATACAAGTTGAAAATTTTCATTTTCAAAATTGGTCCAAGAGCCGGTTGTAAAGTCTCCTAACTTTGTTCCCACAGCTAGTGCTAAATCTGTATCAGTAGCAAGGTTGTTAGATGAGCCCTCTCCTAAGCATCCAATTGCACTTATATAATAGGGATCATCTTTATTCATACAACCAATACCCATTACAGTTGCAGTAACTGGAATATTATGTTTCTTTGCAAAAGCAGAAATTTCCTCTTCTGCTTCTGAATATAAAACACCTCCTCCAGAGATAATAATAGGTTGTTTAGATTTTTTTAATTTATCAGCTGCCTTTTGTATTTGATTTGGATCGGGATAAATTCTTCTAATTTCATGAATTTTTTCTTCAAAAAAGATTTTAGGATAATCATAGGCTTCTCCTTGAACATCTTGAGACATAGAAATTACTGCTGGGCCACAATCTGCAGGGTCAAGCATCACATTAATTGCTTGAGGTAAAGAAGTTAAAATTTGTTCAGGTCTGGTTATTCTATCAAAATATCTTGATACAGATTTAAATGAATCATTTTGAGTTTCTGATGGAGAGTTAAAATGTTCAACTTGCTGTAAAACTGGGTCTGGAAAGCGACTAGAAAATGTATCGCCAGGTAAAAGCAAAATTGGAAGTCTGTTGCTTAATGCAACTGCTGCTGCAGTAACCATGTTAGTTGCGCCTGGTCCAACTGAAGAAGTAGCAACAAATATTTGTTTTCTTCTTTTTGCACGAGCATACGCAATTCCAGTTAAGGCCATGTTTTGCTCATGATGGCCTCTGTATCCGGGAAGTTCATTTTGATATTCTTCCATAGCCTGTCCAATACAAGCCACATTTCCATGACCATAAATACCGAAAGCACCTGGAAAAAGTGGCTCTTTTTTTCCATTAATCAAAATTTTTTGCATTGTTAAATATTTAATTAATGCATGTGAACAAGACATTCTAACTGTTTTCATCTGTTCCTTTCCCAAAAAAAATTGATATTATTATAATAAAAAAATAATTTAAAGAGTTAATCAATTTATTTTTTTAATATTATGGAATATAAATCATTTATGAAAGTTGGTGTTGTAGGAGAAATTCATACTTGTGGATATGAAATCTTTAATAATAATAATATAGAATATTTTGTTACTAATAATAAAGAAGAAGATCAACTTACTAATGAATTATCTGATGTAGATGGAATTGTTGTTAGAACAGTCAAATTAAGTAAAAAAGTATTATCAAATGCAAAAAATTTAAAAGTTGTTGCAAGACATGGAGTTGGTTATGATAACGTCGATTACAATTTCTTAAATGAAAACAAAATAGCTTTAGCTATAACAGGAACAGCTAATGCTGTAAGTGTTTCTGAGCATGTCATGACAATGATGCTTTGCTTAACTAAAAATATATATGAATCAGATAAATTGGTTAAACTTAATAAATTTAAAGAAAAAGCAAATCTTCCAAATTTTTTTGAATTATATCAAAAAAAAATTCTTATTTTAGGATTGGGTAGAATTGGAAAAGAATTAGCTAAGAGATGCACAGCTTTTGATATGGAAATTTATATTCATGATCCATTTATTTCAGATGATGAAATCCGTTCTATGAATTATATTCCTACAAACAAAGAGAGTGGATTTAAAATTGCTGATTATATAAGTATTCATTTGCCTATTAACTCAGAAACAAAAAATTTGATTTCTTATGAACAATTTAAATTATTTAAATCAAATTTAATTCTAATAAATACTGCACGCGGAGGTATTGTTAATGAAAATGCTTTATTTGATGCTTTAAAGAATAAGAAAATTCATGCTGCTGGATTAGATGTTTTCGAAACTGAACCGCCAATAAAAAATCACAGATTATTTTCTTTACAAAACACTTTGCTAACCCCTCATAATTCAGCACTTACACTAGAATGTAGAAAAAGAATGGCTGTTGAGTCTTGTGAAAATGTTTTTAATTTTTTAACTAAAAGTAAAAATTTAAATAAAAGTAATATAATAAATTTAAATATTATAAGTTAAATATTTAAGTAAAGATTTCCATCTTCTTCTGTAACATCAAATATTTTTAATGGAATTTGTTCTAAATCAGATACAGAGTCTCCAGATACAATACTAAATTTATTACCGCATGATGGGCACTCTAGTTCTTCACCTTCAATACTAGATTCACTTAATAAAGTTTTTTCAGCACAAGGGCAATTTCCTTCAGTTGCAAAAAAGCCTGATTCGAGTCTATAAATTGCATAATTTATATCTTCATATTCAAAATTTTCTACTGAACCAATGTCAATATCATCAACTTCACCTATAAAGATTGGCTCTATTTCATCATTCATACAAAATTTGTAAAATAAAATTGAATTAGAATAAATATTTTTTTTAAGAAAATTGTTGATTTATCTGAATTTTAGATTTTTTCTTGTTAATTCTTTTACGTTAGAAACTCCCATTAATTTCATATCTCTTTCAATTTCATTACGTAAGTTAGATAAGCTTTTTTCAACTCCTTTTTGACCTCCAGCAGCTAAAGCATACAAATACATGCGTCCTCCAGAACATGCTTTTGCACCAAGCGATAATGCTTTTAAAACATGAGTACCTCTTCTAATGCCTCCTTCACATATTACATCTATTTTATCTCCAACAGCATCAACAATTTCAGCTAATTGATCAAAAGGTGATCTTGATCCATCTAACTGTCGTCCTCCATGATTTGAAACCATTATAGCTGAAGCCCCAACATCAACTGCTTTTTTTGCATCTTCCACTGACATAACTCCTTTAATTGCAAATTGGCGGCCCCACTCCTTATTAATATTTTCAACATCTTTCCAACTCATCGAATTATCAAGCATCTTTGTGAAATAATCACCTATTGTAGTCATTACTTTTGTGCCTTCACTTATATGGTCTTTTAAGTTGCTTAATTCCCATTTGGGTTTTGTAAAATAATCTACTGCCCACTTTGGATGTAACATAAAACTTAGAACGCTATTGAGTTTAAGTTTCATTGGAATGGTAAAACCAGTATATAAATCTCTTTCACGATTTCCTCCAACGGCTGTATCTACTGTAACTGCCATTGCTTCAAAATTTGATTCTTTACATCTTTCTATAAGAGCTTTGTTTAATCCTTTGTCTTTATGAACATAAAGTTGAAAAAGTTTTGGTGTTTTAACTAAATTTGATATCTCCTCTATACTTGCTGTACCTAAGGAAGATATTCCAAACATTGTGCCAAATTTTTCAGCAGCTTTTGCGACTCCAATTTCACCCTCATGATGAAACAATCTTTGAAGAGCAGTTGGAGCACAATACAAAGGGATATCTAATTTTTGTCCCATCACAGTTGTTGACATATCTACTTTATCAACACCACTTAAGACATTTGGAACTAAATCACAGTCTTCGTAAGCATCAGTATTTCTTTTATAAGTAATTTCATCATCAGCAGCGCCATCAATATAATGAAAAATGGGACTAGGAAGCCTCCTCTTTGCCAATTTTCTAAAATCTTTTACATTATGACAATTATTAATACTGCCGTACATTAAGCTTGAATTGTTTTTTGCGTTTGTTCTCCTAAACCTTCAATACCTAATTTCATCACATCACCTGCTTTTAAAAATACTTGAGGTTTCATTCCCATTCCTACTCCTGGAGGTGTTCCGGTAGAAATAATATCACCTGGCTGTAATGACATAAACTGACTTAAATAACTTATAAGAAAATTTACACCGTAGACCATTGTACTTGTTGATCCATTTTGCATCATTTTGCCATTTACTTCTAACCACATTTTAAGATTTTGTGGATCTGGCACTTCATCAGTAGTTACCAAATATGGACCTATTGGACCAAAAGTATCACATGACTTCCCCTTTACCCACTGACCTGAGTGTTCTATCTGAAATTCTCTCTCACTAAGGTCGTTTATCACGCAGTATCCAGCTATATGTGATTGTGATTCACTTTCTGTAATATATTTTGCTTCCTTTCCAATAATTACTCCTAATTCCACTTCCCAATCAGACTTTACTGATTTTTTTGGAATTTCTACATCATCATTTGGACCAATAACAGCACTTGTTGCTTTAGCAAAAATAATTGGTTCAGGAGGAACTTTTTGTCCTGTTTCTTCTGCATGATCAGAATAATTCAATCCAATACAAATAATTTTACCAATGCTTTCTTTACAAACACAAGGTGCAATACCATCATGATTATCTACTAATGGAAGAGATCCCAAATCAACTTTTTTAACCTCATTAAGTTTATCGATTGTTACATTTTTATTATCCCAATCTTTTACCAAAGAGGAAGCATCACGAATTTTTCCATCTTGATCTAAAATTCCAGGTTTAACTTCTTTTCCAATTCTATATCTTAAAGTTTTCATTATAAAGTCCATCCTCCATCAATTAAATTTAATGTTCCAGTTACAAAATCTGACTCATCACTAGCTAAATACGTTGCAAGTGAAGCAATTTCTTCTGCTTGTGCCAACCTACCCATTGGTTGTCTGGCAATAAAATCTTCTCGAGCTTTTTTTGGATTATCAGCCATATTTACTCTACCTTCCCAGGATGGTGTTTCCACAGTTCCTGGAAGTATAGCATTACAACGAATTCCTTTTTTTACATAATCAGCTGCAAGAGCTTTAACAAAACCATTTAGTGCTGCTTTTGTTGTTCCATAAATAAATCTATTAGGAACACCTTTAACACTTGAGGCTGCAGAAGAAACAACAATAATATTACCCTTTCCTTTGTCTAACATTACAGGAAGTAGATTATAGCTCATAAGATATGCCGAATATATATTTACATTAATCGATCGATGAAATTCTTTGTCATCACAATCCAATAATGTCCCATTATGAACAAAACCTACAGCATGAAAAAGAATATCGATAGAATTAATTGTAGAACAAAATTCTTCAACTGAATTTTTATTTGTAGCATCTAACTTGTGAGTTCGTATTGAATCATTTTCTTTACTTAATTCGTTTAGTTTTTCTTCATTAATATCAGTTGCAATTACAGAAGCGCCCTCTTTTGCAAACATTAGTGCTGTTGCTCTTCCAATACCTTGCGCGGCAGCAGTTACAATTATTTTTTTATTTTTTAGTCTCATTTTATATTTTTCCAATACTCCCCGTTGGGAAAAGAAAACTCATTAACAGACTTTTCTTTCATTTCAATAGAATATCCGTAATCAAGTGGTGGCATATAATTACCATTTTGTACTTTACATGGATATATAAAATGCTCATGTAAGCTATCCTGATATTCTACTACTTTCTCATTTTTTGAACCATTAATTAAAACATAATCAATCATACAAAGATGTTGAACATATTCACATAGACCAACTCCACCTGCATGAGGAAAAACTGGTACATTAAATTTATGTGCCATTAATAATACTGTTATTATTTCATTGATACTTCCCAATCTGCAACTATCGATTTGACAAATGTTCATTGCACCAGATTCAAGAAACTGTTTAAACATGATACGACCACCACAAGCTTCACCAGTTGCAAGCCTAACATCTCCTACTTCTTTTTTTATTTTAGCAAAGCCCATAACATCATCTGGGCTTGTAGGTTCTTCTACAAAAAAAAGATTAAATTTTTTATATGCATTAATATGTTTTATCGATTGCTTTACACTCCATTGTTGATTTGCATCAACCATAATAAAACAGTCGTCACCAATTGTTTTTCTAATAAGCTCAAGCCTTTTAACATCAGCATCAAGATCTAAACCAACTTTTATTTTAAAATGTTTCCAGCCTTTTGCCATATATTCTTTACATAATTGAATTGTTTTTTCATCTGAATAACCAAGCCAACCCGCTGCAGTTGTATAAGAAGGGTAACCTTCATTTAGAATAGTATCAATACGTTCTTGTTTACTGTTTTGCATTTTTTGAAGAAGTTTTAATGCTTCATCTGGTGTTAAGACATCTTCAATATATTTAAATGTTAACCAACTAAGAATGGTTTCAGGTTCACTTTCAACAACAAATTTCCAAAGTGGTTTTTTATTTTTTTTTGCAATTAAATCCCAGAGACAATTAAAAATAGCTGCAACAGCCATGTGGACTACTCCTTTTTCAGGTCCTAACCAACGAAGTTGACTGTGATCTACACACTTAAACCAAAGTTTTCCTATATTATTCTCTAAATCATCTAATTGCATATTTTCAAAAATAGGAAAAAAATGTTTTATACACTCAGCTACAATGTCGTTACCTTTACCAATAGTAAAAGCAATACCAAAACCTTTTAAATTTTCATTATCGGTATAGGCAGTTACATAAGTTGCTGAATAATCTGGATCAGTATGTATAGCGTCGGAGCCAGTTAAATCTTTCGATGTTGGAAACCTTATATCCTCAACTGTGAACTTTAAAATTTTACTCACTTTAACATTTTTTAAATGTTGAATTATCAATTAAGTCCCAATCTAGTTCTAATCCAAGACCAGGATTTGTTGGAAGGTGTGCAAATCCATTTTCAACCTTAATTGACTCTTTTAAACCAAAATTAAAATACTCGTATGGAACTAGCACTTCAAAAAACTCAGAATTTTTAATTGCTGCACAACAATGTAAATTAACTAACTCCAAAGGATGATAAATTGCTGTATGAATTTCACATTGAACACCAAAACTTTCAGCTAGATGGGCTGTCTTCATAGTCGCAGTTATACCACCGCTCCATGAAACATCGGCCCTAACCATATCAACTACTCTAGTTGATATGCACTCTGCAACGCTGTATGGATGCTTTGCTATTACCTCAGTTCCAATAATAGGAATATCCAATATTCTAGTAAGTTCTCTAAGATTATGAAAATTTTCATCGTGCAAAGGTTCTTCATACCAATGATAATTTAATTTTTCTAACTCTCTTCCAAGTCTTAGGGCTTGTTCAAAAGTATAGGGCGCAACTGGATCACTCATTAGCTTGAAGTCATTACCAACAGCTTGTCTAACTGCTTTATGGACTTCTAAATCAATATCAAAATTTCCTGGTGGGTGTATTTTATATGCTTGAAATCCTCTTTTTTTGTATTCCTGAGCTTCATTAACATATTCATCAGGATTTTTTAAAAAAAGAGAACTTCCATAAATAGGAACTTTATCACGGTATGCTCCTAAATACTTATATAAGGGTTGATTTGCTTGTAAAGCTGACAATAGCCAGCAGTTTATATCAAAAGGTCCATAGCTGTATATTGGTGCATGATACCATTGACGATCCGCCATACGATATTCATGCCAGTGTTTTTCTCTATACAGAGGATCTTTACCTAAAAAAAAAGGTTTAAAAATAGAGTTTGCTATTTCACCAGCCATTTCGGCACCACGGCCAGCAAAACCAAAAGTTGAAGCACTTAAGCCTTCATCAGTATGAAATGTTATTACCAAAAATTCTAATTCTGATTTTTTTCCATCTCGCATCTCAGAATCCTTCATAGCTGGACTATTATGACGACACATACGAATTTCTATATCTTTTATTTTCACAGTTGATATTCCTTAATTATTTCTTCATTATGTTGTCCAACCAAAGGTGCAGCAATTTCAGATTTAAAAATTTCATTATTTATTCTAATAGGGCATCTTAAAGTCTCTATATCTAAACCATCAGATCTTTTAATTCTTTGAAACATATCTAAAACTTTAAATCCTTCATTTTCTATCATCTTATCCCATTCTAATACTTCTGCGCACCATATATCTGCTGGCTGAAGAATTCCTAACCAATGGTCTGTTGTATCATTAATTAACCACTCACCGATTAATCTCTTAATATCATCTCTTTTTGTAAACCATTCTTTTTGATCAGTGAATTTAATAATAGTTTTTAATCCTAAAAGTTCACCTAATGCTGGCACTGGTGTCATGGCAATAGCGATGAAGCTATCTTTTGTTTTATAAATTCCGTAAGGCGCAGATAAATAAGCGTGAGCATTATTATAAGAACTTCTTACAGGTTTTCTATTTCCATCATTTAAGTATGTAGTTAAAACTTCAAATTGAAAGTCTAAAAGTGCTTCCATTAAACTTGTTTCAACTAAACTACCTTCACCTGTCTTGAGAGATTTAATCAGTGCAGATAAAATTCCTTCAACCATATAATGTCCAGCTAACATGTCAGCAGCAGCTAGTCCCATAGGTGTAGGCGCTTCTCCACCATTACCATTTAACCAAACTAGTCCTGATCTTGATTGAGCTAATAAATCCTGTCCGGGCAAATCTTTCCAAGGCCCCGCATTTCCATAACCACTAATACTGCCGTATACAATTTTTGGATTAATTTTTTTAACACTGTCGTAATCAAGTCCTATTCTTTCAATAACACCCGGTCTAAAATTTTGTGTAATTACATCTGATTTTTCTATTAGCTTTTTAATTTTTTCTAGATCATTTGGATCTTTTAAATTTGCTGAAAAACTTTTTTTATTTCTATTTATTGCATGAAATAGTGTGCTATCTCCACCTAGGTCTGTATCACTCAAATAGAGGGTTCTGCATAAATCTCCACTTCCCGGTCTCTCTATTTTTATTACTTTTGCCCCAAGATCAGATAATCTAAGTCCAGCAGCAGGTCCTGATAAAAACTGACTGAATTCTAAAACAGTAATACCTTGAAGTGGTCTATTTGTTGACACTAAAACTCCTTTCAAATTCTGTTAAAAGACTATCAAGTGTTAGCTCTAAAGCTATTTCTTCTTTTAAAAAATTATTTATTAATGTACCAGCTTTATCTTGAAAATACATATATCCATCATAACGAGGGCGAAGCCAGCTTTTTTGTAACGTATCAAGTGTATTAATAAAAAAATTTTTGCAATCATTATTTACAACTTCATTCTGCCAAGCTTTTAAATGACCTGGCTGTCCTCCAGATTTATAAAACGTATCAATTTGACAAGTTTCTGAAGCTACCCAAAATGAATACTCAAGTGCGATATCTAAATTATTGGTAGATTTAGAAATCGCAAGTCCTGTACCTCCTAATTGAGAACCTTTAGAATTGTTCTTATCATCATTAAATGAAATCATATTTCCAAAATTAATAATTGATTTCCTAAAACCTACCCTAGAATAATTTGAATAGCCATAAAGTTGCGGGCAAAAGTAAAAATCATCGGTATCTGACATTATGTCTAAGACATTTATTGGGTTCATAGATAAACAATCTTTTGGGACTAATTTTGATAATTTTTTCATCATTTTTAAAATTTCAATTGCTAAACTATGATCAATAAATTTTTCAGGGACAACATTGATTGGATTACCAAAATTTGCAGCTATGGAATTAAAACATGAAATTGAGTCAACGGGTTTAATTGGCCAAATAACTTTAGACTTTTCAGCAAGCTTTATAGTTTCGTCAAATGTTATAGGAGGATTGTCAATTAAATCATCTCTAAATGCACTCACTGGTGCTGCAGCATCAATAGCTAAAGCATATTGATTACCATTAAAATTATAACTTTGATGAGATAATCCCACACTATTTTTTTCTAATAATAAAAGTTCATTTTCGTATTTTTTATTAAGATTTAATTCATAAATAAGATTTTTTCTTGATGCTTCTCCAACATGAGGATGATCAATAACCATTAAATCATAGTCAAAAGCCATTTCTTCTATTGGTCTATCAGCAAAAGCTTGCAATGGTCTTTTATCCCATTTTATTTCAATTTCTGGGTTCGTTTTTTGAAACAAGTTTGCAGTCTCCACCATTGGGTCAAAACCCCTAGGGTGATCCCAGGCAATCCCTTTAAGTTGTATCATATTATTTTTTTACCTCAGCTTTATCTGCAAACTTTTCTGGATCTTTATATTTAACAGAATGTAAATGTTCACAGTATAAAGCTAGCTCTCCTTCACCCTTAAAGACTTCGTAGCTAGTTCTTACAAGACCCATTTTAAGATATTTTGGTCTTTTTTCCATATTAGTACGAATAGAATAAATAGTATCCCCAATGAAAACAGGTTTTATAAATCTTAATTTATCATAACCATAGCTAAATGAATTGACACAATTTGTGGCAACTAAACCTAAGCCGTATGAGAAAACCATTGCTCCAGCAACTAATCTTTTGTTAAAAATTCCCTCGGTACTTGCAAAATGTTCATCAGCAACATAAGGATGCATATCTAAAACCATCATATTAAATTGCATAGCCTCACCTTCTGAAATTGTTCTTCTTAATGATCTAATTTTATGATCAATAATAACATCTTCATAAAACCAATTTTCAGAATTCCATACTGGAATTTCTGAATGATCTTCAGGCATATCTTTAGGATTTGTAGTTTCAATTCCTACGGTTGGTTCATATTTAAATTCTTTCTTCATATATAAATTGAAGAAGCTTAATACCTACATTGACTTATGGCAATGTAAATTTAATTTATTTATGCTGTTCTATTGGATTTAAATAACTTTTCGTGAGTTTTTTTTGTACCATCGTGGAAAGAACCAAACCATTTATCAAGCGGACTTGTTAATTCACCGTAATTACATTCAAAGTATTTATGATGTAAATAGTGAAAATATCCTGCTGAAGGAATAGATTTTCCAGTTTTTGGATCAACAACTAATCTCTCATAGCCAGTATGACCTTTTTGAGCTCCTAAGCATGTGTGCAAACCTTGATAAACAAAATGTAAAGGTGTTGATGGAATAAAAAAATGAACAAGTATAGTACTTAGATATAAAAGGTGTTCAACTGGATGCATTGAAAGGCCTGACCAAGGACCAACATTAACATTTTTATGATGAAAAGAATGTATATGGTCGTAAAGTGGCTTCCAATGAATTAATCTATGAATGCAGTAGAAATGAACATGTTGAATAATTGGAATAAAAATAAACAAAAGAACGCAATAGATTGCTACATAAGGGCTTGCTAACCAGTCTTTGATTGGAAATAACATATAATCATTAGCAAAGCACCATAACATTAAGGACTCATAAGCACTCCAAATTGGCACAGCACTGAAGAGACTGAAAAACATATTTTCTCTTGTTTGTGTTCCAAAGAACCATTGTTTACCTTTACCAAGTGGTCTTAAATTGTATCTAAATTTATCACCTTGAGAATTATTTGTATGAAGGTGTAAATGCCACAAACCTGTATAGATAAAAAGGACTACAAAGTTTTTTATAAAGATTATGGAAATCCAGCTTAGACTAAATGTTGATAATATCTCAAAAGAAGGGATTAAAAAGTAATAACATAAAAATGCAATTGCAAAATGGATTGCAGCCCATGGAAAAATAAATCCATCAGGATAATTAAAGAGCCACTTCAAAAGTTCTATAGGCTTGGGTGGAAATGCAAAAAGAGGTTTATATTCTAGCTTACCTGGTGTCCAACCACCTCTAGCATCAACAAGTTCTTCTTTATCCATAAGTATAGAAATAGCAATTTTTTTGCTAAATTCAATTATCTTTTTTGTCTTGTAATAATTTTTTAAAATTCATTAATTCGTTTTTATCTACTCCAATTGAATGTTTTTTTCCTGGAAATATGCCTTTTTTTACTTCTGAATTAAATTTTTTAAATGCTTTAATTCTCTCTTTTTGGATTTGATTATTTAATTTATTAAAATCTGCGTACATTTTTGCATGCCTTGGTGTGTCAATTGAACTACAACCCAATATGTCTTCTGCAAATAAAAATTGTACATCACTTTTCTTCCCAGAACCTATTGATAAGGTTAATAATTTTGTTTGTTTTGTAATCTCTCCAAGTATATCTTCTGGAACACACTCAACTTCAACACCCCAAGCCCCAGTTTCTTCAATATCTTTAATATCCTTTAAAAGCTTTTGAGCCTCATTTATATTCTTACCATAAGCTCTAACACCGCCTATCCAAGTTGATCTTCTAGGCACAAGTCCGGCGTGACCTTGAAAAGGAATTTTAAATTCATTTAAATATTTCATAAAATTTAAATTCCATGATCCACAATGTATGGAGTCAGCACCGTGCTCAACTAACTCAAGAGCTTTTTTGACAATATCTTCTTTTGATGAATATTTAATAAAAGGAATTGAAACTGTCATAAAAGTTTTAGGAGCAGCTTTTCTTATTAGAGGTACATTCTCATCTGGTTTTGCCAATATTAGATCAATACCAGCTTCCTCTGCTGCACTAGCCTCTAGTGCATCAGAAACTAGAATCTGGGTTAGTTTTTTTTTACCTTTAATATCTTGTAAATCTTTAACAGTGTAATTTCTAAATCCCGGTTGAAGATTTATTGAAAAAACTCTTTTGTATTTTTTATTCATAAAATTATATTCACAATTAATATATCAATTTTAATTTAGAAAGATAGACAATAACATTCGGACTAATTAAAATATTTATATGCAAGAATTAAATCAATATTTTGAAGATTATAATGTTGGAGATAAACGCACTACTCCAGGTAGAACAATTACGGAAACAGATATTGTTATGCATGCAATGCACTCTGGTGATTTTTTTCCTCATCATGTAGATGCAGAATTTGCAAAAAAAGGTCCATTTGGAAAAAGGGTTGCTCAATTTAGCCTCACTCATTCTATTGGCATAGGATTAACAGCTGGGCAGATAAATCATAAAGCATTTACATATGGATTTGATAGATTAAGATTTCCTAATCCAGTTTTTATAGGAGATACAATAACTACAATTGTTACTATTAAAGAAAAAAAAGATGATCCTAAAAGACCAGAATTTGGAATTGTAGTTGAAGCCTGCGAAATTCAAAATCAAGAAGGCAAATGTGTATGTTACTCAGAGCATGTACTTCTAGTTGAAAGAAAAAAAGTTTAAATATTTCAAAAAGCGCTGTATTTTTTATAAGCCTCTTGAGGATCAACACCCTCCTTTATTGCTTTTCTAACTAAATTTTCTGAATTAATTTTTTCCTCAGATTTAGTTAGTATATTATCAATATTATTTTGAGGTATAATCACAACTCCATCAATATCAGCTAAAACATAATCATTGTTGTTGATTGTTACATCACCAATGCTAATTTGTTTTTCAAAATTTGTTGGTTTCCAATACTTAACTACATCTCGTGGTGTATAAAATTTACTCCATACTGGAAAATCAATTTTAAGAATAAAATCCATATCCCTAGATCCACCATCAACAATATAGCCTCGTATTCCTTTTAGTTGAAGTGTTTCAGCCGATAATTCTCCCATTAAAGCTACTTCATTTGTATTAGGTTGACATATAATCACTTTATCCTTTGGCGCTTTAGATAAAAAACCTGTCCATGCTAGTAATGATTCATGATGTGATTGGTTTTTATCAACTGCGCCTTCTATCGTAAAAATTTGTCCTGCAAGAACATGGTTTTTTTTACATGGCTTTATCTCAGGTGGTAAGGTAAAATTTTTATACTCCATATCACGCATTATATCGTGAACTACTCCTGTATAACATTTCGATAATCTTTCTGTAAAATTTGACATGATTAATTATTCTTTCCCTCATACCCTAATTCACTAGATAATTTTATTGAATATTTAGCCATTATTGAACTTGCTTTATTAATATTTACTTTGTTGCCATGCAGCCTGTTTAGGAAGGGTGATGTTAATGCAGCAATGGCATAACCAGAATAATCAAAAATTGGAAAAGAAATATTTGTAATTCCAGAAATTTGTAAACTTTTTACAATTTCACATCCATCTTTTTTAATTCGATGAATAGTTTGTTTTGAATATTTTTTTTCGAGTTCTTTTATCTTAACTTTAGGTAAATTTGATTTTTTATCAAAGGATAAAAAAGTTTTTCTTCTAAGCAACCTTCTCTCTCTTTCTTTTTCAGACTGAAAAGTTAAAATTACCCTACCTGATGAAGTTTCTAGTAAATCAAATGTTGATCCGACAGTAACATGATAATTAAATTTTGAACCACTATCATTTTGTGCAATAACTAGTAATTTTCCAGCTGTATAAATAGATAAATGTATTGATTGCCCTATAAGAGTTGTTATTTCTCGCATTATTGGATTAGCTTTTTGCAGTAATGTTTTTGTTGGGTTAAAAGAAGCAGATAAATTTAACAGTTTATAGGAAAGTTTATAACTATCTGTTGAGCTATCAAATTCTAAATAGTTACGAACCTTTAATGTATTTAACATTCTATAAATTTCATTCACTGATTTATTTAAGTGTTCTGCAATTTCGGCTTGAGTTAATCCAATAGATGAAACAGCTAAAAGTTCAAGAATGTCCAATCCTTTGTCAAGCGCAGGTGCACTATAATTTTTTTTGTCCATAAATATTAATTTTCATATATGAATAAATTGATTATTCAAGAAGATGGTGTATTTGTTTGTTTATGAAATTGGGTTTTGGTCTATATAGAAATTCATTAAATACTGATAATTATAAATTTGTTAATCAAATAGGTGCTACTCATGTAGTAGCACATTTAACCAACTATTTTTCTGGCTCAAACCCTGAGATTTCATCAGGTGGAAATAATGGATGGGGAGTCTGTGATAATGAGCCAATATGGGACATAGAATTTCTAAGCGGTTTAAAAAAGGAAATGCAAGATCACAATTTAGTTTTTGAAGCTATAGAAAATTTTAATCCTTTACACTGGCATGATATCTTACTTGATGGTCCTAAAAAAAATGAACAAATTGAAGATTTAAAACGTTTATTGCAAAATATGGGTAAAGTAGGAATTCCTATTATGGGATACTGTTTTAGTTTAGCCGGTGTTTGGGGATGGGAAAGAGGACAGTATGCAAGAGGAAAAGCTGACTCCGTGGCTTTAGTCGAAGGTAGTCGAGATTTTCAAGAACCAATTCCTGATGGAATGATTTGGAATATGCGATATAGAGAAGGAGACGCCAACAAATTTGTTCCAGAAACAAAAGAAAAAGAAGTATGGGAAAGACTAGAATTTTTTCTTAATCAATTACTCCCAATTGCCGAAGAAAATAATGTATCACTTGCCGCACATCCAAATGATCCGCCACTTCCTGTAATGAGAAGAACAGGAAGAATTTTAAAAAATCCTAGTGAGTACGATAGACTTATAAATATCAATAAAAGTGATAAGAATAAAATTGAAATGTGTCTTGGATCAATTCAAGAAATGGAAGAAGATGGTCTTGAAGATTATTTAGATAAATACTCTAGAGATAACCGTATTGGCTATATTCATTTTAGAAATGTAATTGGGAAAGTACCTAATTATATTGAGGCTTTTGTAGATGATGGAGATATAAATATGGTTAATATAATTAAAATATTGAAAAAGAATAATTACAATGGAGTTATTATTCCAGACCATACACCAGCTTTAAATTGTTCAGCTCCCTGGCACGCTGGCATGGCTTACGCTGTAGGTTATATAAAAGGATTAATCAATAGTTTGTAATTATTCTAATATCGGATCTTTGACTGGTATAATTGGTATACCACCTGGTGATTGCTCCGTAGGTAAAATTTCTATCAAACTAATATTTGTTTTCCATTTTGTGTTTAGGGCAAATAATAATGCATTTGATATATCTTCTGGGTCCAATACTTGAAAGCTATTAGTAAATTCTTTTTTCTTTTTATTTGAAGAAAATATCTTATTTGCAAATGATGTTCTTGTTCTTCCAGGAGTTATCTCTGTTAATTTAACTCTTGATCCGCTTAGTTCTATACGTAAGCTTTGTGCAATTTTATGAATAGCAGTCTTCTGACTGCTATATAATGCTGAGTCTGTTGGATATAGACCAGCAATTGATCCAATTAAAAAAATATGTCCATTTCTTTTTTTAACCATTTTGGGGACTAAAATTTTTAGGATATGTAAAATCGATTCATAATTTACTCTAGTCGATTTAAGAATGTCTCGTTTCGAAGACTTTAACAAGCCCTCTATTCCTTTACCTATACCAACATTATTAATAAGAATATCTACATCTAACTTTGATAATTTTGAATATAATAGGTCGATATTTGTAACATCAATATTTAAAGGAAAGGCTCCAGTTTCATTACAAATTGTTTTAAGCTTTCTTTTATCCTTATCTAGAGCATAAATTTTGAATTTATAATCTGAAAGTTTTTTTAAGATACTGGAACCAATTCCGTTAGCTGCTCCAGTTATAAGGGCAGTTTTATATCTTTTAATCATTAAATCTAAAAACTGCTATGAAATCCTCCATCAACAGGTAGCGTTGTTCCTGTAATAAATTTAGCATCAGCTGAACAAAGAAATCCAACAACATTTGAAATATCTTCAACTTTTCCAAAACGATCCAAAGGAGTTCTTGATAAAATCTTTTTAAAACGATTGGGATCTTTTTTTCTTACTCTTTTGAAAATGTCGGTTTGGATAAATCCAGGACAAATACAATTCACATTTATTGAATATTTTCCAAGTTCAATAGCAAGTGTCCTAGCTAAACCCGATAAAGCAGTCTTTGAAGTAGCATAGGCTGTCACATCAGGAAGTCCCATTATAGTAGTAACTGATCCAACTAAAATAATATTTCCTTTTTTTCTTCGTATCATTTTTTTTGCACACTCTCTTGAAAGACTAAATACAGAATTTAGGTTAGTATCAATTACATTTTTCCATTCTTCATCAGTAGTTTCTAATGCAATTTTTCTTAGATGCATTCCAGCATTGTTGATTAAATAATTTATAGGGCCTATTTTATTTTCAATATCAATTACTAATTTCGGAATTGAATCTAATTGAGAAATATCATGTTCAAGTATATGGCATCTTTTTTTTAATATTTTTTTTGCTTGTAATAATTTTTCTTTTCTACGGCCTGTTAAGACTACAGTTTTATTCATGGAATGTAATTTTTTAGCAATTGCAAAACCTATTCCAGTGCCACCACCAGTGATTAATGCTACCTCTTTTTTAGTCATTAAACTAATTTATTTTATATAATTTGTTAGCGTTTAACTGAAATAGTTTTTTATTCTCTTCATCTGAGTACTGGCTAAGCACTTCTTTATAGGCATTATATATTTTGTCATAGCTTCCAAAAAGTTTATCTACTGGAAAATTACTAGCAACTATACACCTATCTATACCGAAACAATCAATTACGTAATCAAAAATTTCTTTTATACTTTCATTGGTCCAATTATGATCAGTCATAGTTACTCCAGAAAGTTTACAATTTACATTTTGATTTTCAGAAATAGTTTTAATTCCATTTTTCCATCTTTCATATTCCTCTTTCTCTCTCTTAATTGGTTGACCAACATGATTTAAGATCATAGAAACATTAGGATTTTTTTTAGCAACATTTGCTCCATCTAAAAGTTGATTATAAAAACATCCAAGATCAAATGATAAGTTATATTTTTCTAGTAATTTAAAATTTTCTAACCACACATCAGACTGCATGTGATTTATATCAGAAAAAATAAAGTCTTTATCTTTATCATGATTAAATTGATTATGTCTTATTCCTACAAATAAATTTGAAGCCTCTAAATGTTTATTGATTACATGTTCCACATTATCGTTTGATAAATTTACATGCCCGACAATTGAGTTAGGAAAATTATGTTCTTTGTTTATTTCATGAAGCCATAGTGTTTCTCCCCATGCACCAGGTTCATCATTCCATTCTGCTTCAACATGAACACTTTTTGTAATGTTTTGATTTTTAATATCTTCAAAGTAATCATCAATTAAATAGTTATTTGCTAGCATTGTCCAATCACCAGTCCATGGATGACTGTCTATTTGTAACCAACCATGAGAGTACTTATATTTATAATCCCAAAGATGTTGATGAGGATCTGTTATAGGCCCAGTATACATATGAAATATCTTACACTCTTCCTTATACCTTTCAATATATTTGTAGATAAAATTGAAATTTATATACAAAAAACTGATCAATGATTGTTGAGATATTATTAATTTTATGTGAAAATAAATAAATTATATGAATGATTTTAAACTAAAAAATAAATGGGATGCACCCTCACAAACTCTGCCAATAATTTTTATAGGAGCAGGAGGAATTATACGGAATGCACATATACCTGCTTACAAAAAGTTAAATTTAAATATTGCTGGTGTTTATGATTTAAATCCTGAAACTGCCAAAACTCTTGCCAAAGATTTTAATATACCAGATGTTTATAATAATTTAGCAAATGCTCTTAATAATAAAGATGTGGTATTTGATATTGCAGTACCTGCTGATCAATTATTACCAATTGTTCAAAAACTACCATTGAATTCATATGCTCTTTTACAAAAACCTATGGGATCAAATGTGCAAGAAGCAGAAGAAATACTAAAAACCTGCAGAGAGCGAAAAATAACAGCAGCGTTAAATTTTCAACTTCGTTTTAGTCCAATGATGCTTTGTCTCAAAGATGCAATTGATAAGAATCTTTTGGGAAAAATTGTTGATATTGATTTCCACTATTCTTATTATTTACCATGGCATCTTTGGCCATTTTTAGAAGAGATAGATAGAGTTGAAATACCATACAATTCTATACATTTATTTGACTTAATAAGATCTTTATTTGGAATGCCTGAAGGGGTATTTGCGTACTCTAACACACATCCAAAATATCCTAATCTTTCTGATACCAAAACAACCGCAATACTTAAATACAGAAAAGATCTTCGTTGTGCATTGTCTCTTAATCATTGTTACCAATTTGGTGATAAAAATCAAAATGCTAATTTAAAAGTTGAGGGTACTGATGGTGTAGCCTTTATTACACTTGGCTCGACAGTTAACTATCCTCATTTTGAAAAAGATAAATTTGAGATTAAGACTAAAGATAGTGATTGGACAGAAATAGAGCTTGGGGGAAACTGGTTTCCTGAAGCTTTTGAAGGAACTATGTCAAATTTGCAAAGATATATTTTTAAAGAAGATGAGACATTAGAAACATCTGTTGAGGACACAATTAACACGATGAGATTAATTAATGCTTTAATGAAATCTCAAGAAAACTTTTTTAAATTATAAACTAATTAAATACCTGAACTTTAATTGATTTGTTTTTATCACTTGCAATTTTCATTGCTTCGTCACAATCTTCTAGTTTAAATTTATGAGTTAGAATATCTTTAAAATTAAATTCCTTA
>CACGTA010000008.1 GCA_902575815.1 uncultured Alphaproteobacteria bacterium
TCATTTTTGGTATCATTGATTTCTGAACTTTTTTGTAAATCTAATTTTTCTGAAAGCTCTGCTTGAAGCTCAATAGAGAGAAGTGATAACAATATAGTATCACTTATTTTTCCGTTAGAGTATTTTGGATTTTGTAATTTATTTTCAATTTTTTCGTTAATTAAATTAATTGAATCAATAATTTTTTTTTCATCTTTTTTTTCATATTCTAATGAAATTTCTCTGTTTAAAATTTTAGTCTTATAAAAAGGCATATTTAACTTTTAATTAGAAGTTCCAATTCATCAATATACTCAGACATTTGTTTTCGTAAATTTTTAATTTCATCTTCAAGATTTTTAATTTTTTGTTTTTTGGAATTATGATGATCCTTAAAATCTTCTACAGAGGATCTAAGATTATTTAAGTTTTCCCTCAGAACAGTAATTTTTTTTTGTATTTCCATTATAATTTTATAGTTTGTAATTTTATAGTTGTCACGGTAATGAACCCATATTAAATAATTTTACATTAACCATAAAGGTAAGTATTTGAATAATTTAAATAATATCAAAAATCTAAGACAATTATCCAATTGTATTAGATTTTTATCAATGGATGCAGTGGAAAAAGCAAAGTCTGGTCATCCTGGCATGCCTATGGGTATGGCTGATATCGCAACAGTTCTCTATAAAAATCATTTAAAGTTTGATCCAAGTGACCCAAATTGGATTGATAGAGATAGATTAATTATTTCAAATGGACATGGCTCAATGCTTTTATATTCTTGTTTATATTTAACAGGCTATAAAGAAATTGACATTAATCAAATTAAGAATTTTAGACAATTACATAATAAAACTGCAGGTCACCCAGAATACGGAAGTGCAGAAGGGATAGAAACAACTACTGGGCCTTTGTCTCAAGGTCTAGCAAATGCAGTTGGAATGGCTTTAGCGGAAAAAAAATTATCAAATAACTATGGAAAAGAATTAATTGATCATCATACCTTTGTTTTTGCAGGAGATGGATGCTTAATGGAAGGTTTAAGCCATGAAGCGTGTAGTCTAGCAGGACATTTAAAATTAAATAAACTTATTATGTTTTTTGATAATAATTCTATTTCCATAGATGGCTCAACTGAACTTTCAGTCTCAGACAATGTGAATAAAAGATTTGAAGCTTATAATTGGAATATAATAGAAATAGATGGTCATAACTATGAAGAAATTGATCAAGCTATAGTTCAAGCAAAAAAAAGTGATGTTCCAACAATTATCTCTTGTAAAACTAAAATCGGTTTTGGCTCTCCAAACAAAGAGGGTTCTGCTTCATCACATGGTTCGCCTCTTGGTGAAGATGAAATTAGTTTAACGAGAAAAAAATTAGAATGGAACTATTCACCATTCGAAATTCCAGATGATTTATTACGTGAGTGGAGAAGTTTCTATAAAAGAAATGAAGAATCAAGAAATTCATGGTTATCAAAAAACAAAGAATTAATTGAAAGTAAAAATTTTAAAGATAGTTTTTATCAAAAAATTGATCATCAAATTCCAGAAAAGCTTAGTGAATTAAAATCTGAGCATTTTAATGATAAAACAAATTGTGCTTCAAGAAAATCGAGTGAGCTAACGCTAAATTTAATTTCAAACTATCAAAAAAATCTTATTGGTGGATCTGCTGATCTTACTGGATCAAATAACACTAAGGCAAAAGATATGAATGTAATTACATCTAATAATTTTAATGGAAATTATATTCATTATGGCATCAGAGAACATGGAATGGCTGGAGTAATGAATGGCATTGCTTTGCATAAAGGTTTAATTCCATATGGAGGAACGTTCTTGGTATTTACCGATTATTGCAGACCTTCAATTAGGTTATCAGCTATTATGAATATACCAGTTATTTATGTAATGACGCATGACTCAATAGGATTAGGAGAAGATGGACCAACCCATCAACCTGTTGAACATCTTGCATCTCTAAGATCTATACCAAATTTAACAGTCATTAGGCCTTGTGATATTATTGAAACTATAGAAGCATGGGAATGTGCAATCAACAATACTGGACCAACAATCTTAGTTTTAACAAGACAAAATCTACCGATGTTACAAAAAGATAATCGCAAAGAAAATCTTGTAAATAAAGGTGCTTATAAAATAAGAGATTTTAAAGAATATGATGCAACAATTTTATCTTCTGGTTCTGAAGTTGAGATTGCTTGCTCTGCATCAAATAAACTTTTTGAAAACAATAATTTAAAGATAAGAGTTGTAAGCATGTCTTCATTTGAATTGTTTGAGAAAAATAATGATGGTTATAAAAATGAAATTTTAGGAAATAAACCTATTTTTGCTATTGAGGCTGGAGTAATAAATGGTTGGGAAAAATATATTAAAAATGAAAATTTTGTTGGTATGTCAACTTTTGGTGAAAGTGGTCCATACAAAGATTTATATAAGCACTTTAAGATAACAGATGATTACTTAATTGAAAAAATAATTAAAACTTTATAAAAAGGAAAAATATGAGAGTTGCAATAAATGGATTTGGAAGAATTGGAAAACTTGTTTTTAGAGCTTTATTAGAAAAAAATCCTAAAGATGTTAATATTGTAGCTATTAATGAACTAGGAAGTGTTGAAAGCAGTGCTCACTTACTTAAATATGACAGTGTTCACGGTATTCTTAAAGATGAAATTAGTTCAATCAAAAATGGATTAAAAATTGGTAAACATAAAATTAATTTTTATTCAGAAAGAGATCCAAATAACCTTCCTTGGAAATCACTCAAGGTAGATGTTGTTCTTGAATGTAGTGGTGTTTTTACTTCTAAAGAAAAGGCGATTTCTCATTTAAATGCAGGAGCAAAAAAAGTTATTATTTCAGCACCTGCTTCAAATGTAGATGCCACAATTGTTCAAGGTGTAAATAACAATACCATTAAAAAAAATCATAATGTAATTTCAAACGGATCTTGTACTACTAACTGTCTTGCTCCTTTAGCTATGGTTCTTGATGAAAAATTAGGAATTGAAAGTGGTTTCATGACAACAATTCATAGTTATACGGGTGATCAAAGAACTGTTGATCAAACCCATTCTGACTTTAGAAGAGCAAGGGCTGCAGCTGAGTCAATGATTCCGACTTCTACAGGAGCGGCAAAGGCTTTAAGTCTAGTCTTACCAAAATTAAAAGGTAAACTAGATGGAACAGCTATTCGAGTACCTACTCCTAATGTCTCACTTATAGATCTTACATTTGTAAGTAAGAAAAAAACTAGCCTAGAAAAAATTAATTCTATAGTTCTTCAAGCTTCAAAAACTAATAAATTAAATGGAATTCTAACAACAAACTCATTACCTCTAGTTTCAATTGATTTTAATCATAATTCTAGCAGTTCTATATTTGATATGAGTCAAACACAAGTTGTCAAAGATAAATTCTGTAGAGTTTTATCTTGGTATGATAATGAATGGGGATTCTCAAATAGAATGGTAGACACTATGGTTGATCTTAAAAAATTTATTTAGTGCCTAAAAAAATTTGTTTTGCAGTATCGACACTAACACAAATTGAAAATTTAATAGAGTTGCGAAAATCAAAGTTCAAAACTTCGATCATATTTATAAAATATTTTTTAATTAAAGGTTTTGGAATAGAGTGGCTTAGAACGTTAATAAACCATATTAATAATAAATATAAGACACACAATATTAAGTTTTTTATCGACTCAGGCTATGATCAAGGTCTTAGTATATTATTAACTCACGAAAATATTGATTATTTAAAATTAAAAAATAATAAAATCATCTTAAATAAAATTAATCAAATTGCTAAAAAAAATAAGGTTTTATTAAATCCAACTTTTGATGTAGTAGATCTTACAAAAATTAAAAATATACAAAAAAAACTTAAGATAAAACTATGAAAATAGATGGAAATGAAATTAAAGTTGGAAATATTTTAGAAATTAATAACAAACTTTGGAAAGTTTTGAAAACCCAGCATACTCAACCAGGAAAGGGTGGTGCCTACTTACAAGCTGAACTTAAAGAAATAAGAGATGGTACTAAAATGAATAGTAGGTTTAGATCATCAGAAACAGTAGAAAGAGCTATCCTTGATGAAAAAGAATTTCAATATCTTTATGATGATAATAATAATTTTATATTCATGGATAGACAAACTTATGAACAAATAGAACTTGGCTCAGACATATTAACTGAGGATCAATCAAAATTTTTAGTTGAGAATAGTAATGTTATTATTAATTTCTATAATGAAAAACCGGTCGGAATTGACTTGCCTGATACTGTAGAATTAACTGTTATAGAAACTGAAGGTGTTGTAAAAGGTCAAACAGCTGCTTCATCATATAAACCAGCTACTTTAGAAAAGAATATTAAAACATCTGTACCACAATTTATTGCAATTAATGATAAAATAGTAATAAGTACAATTGACGGTAGTTATATCGAAAAATCAAAAAATTAATGCAGCCTGCTGTAATTAATATCTTTGAAAAGGCAGTAAAAAAAGCTGGTAAAATATTATTAAGAGATTTTGGAGAATTAGAAAATTTACAAATACAATCTAAATCAGTTGGAGATTTTGTAACAAATGCAGATATTAAAGTAGAAAAAACACTTTTAGAAACTCTAAAATATTATTATCCAGATTATACTTACATAACTGAAGAAACTGGTGAAATAAAGGGTGATGAAAACACCATTATTATTGATCCCATTGATGGAACATCTAATTTTATTCATGGAATACCTCATGTTGGAATAATCGTTGCTAAAATGACAAATGATGAAATCACAGACGGTGTGATTTATAATCCAATTTTAAACGAATTTTTTTGGAGTTCTAAGGGTAAAGGTTCGTGGTGTAATAATAGTAGACTTAGAGTGTCAAACAGGCAAATTTTTTCAGATTGCTTGATAGGGACCGGGCTTCCGTTTGGAGAAAGAATTTATAAAAACTATTTAAGTGAGATTGATGAAATCCTAAAATCATCTGCAGGAATAAGAAGACTCGGTTCTGCAGGCCTTGATCTTGCTTATGTTGCCTCTGGTAAATTAGATGGTTTTTGGGAAAAAGATCTAAATTTATGGGATGTTTCAACGGGCATTCTTTTAGTTAAAGAAGCTGGGGGAAAAATTTCAAAAATAGATGGAAATTCATGGGAAATAAATTCTCGTGATTTAGTTGCTTCAAATAATAAAATTCATAATGAATTAGTTAAAAAACTTACTTTACTTTGAAATCTATATAAATATAAGACAGGCATGAAAAAAGATATACATCCTAAATATCATGAAATAAACGTTGTTATGACTGATGGATCTACTTTTAAAACTAGATCTACTTGGGGTAAAGAAGGTGATACTCTTAAATTAGAAATTGATTCTAAATCTCACCCAGCATGGACCGGTGGTAAGGCGGGTCTTAATGAATCTGAAGGACAGGTAGCTAGATTCCAAAAAAGATTTAAAGGTCTTAAAATTAATAAATAATTATTTAAAAAACTTTTCAGCATTAAGTTTTAAATTTTCCTTCTTTTTTATCTCATCTTGAACTCTTTGTATTTCAGTTTGAAGTTCAGAAATATAATTTTGCAAATCCTCAACACTGAAATCATCCAAATTTAATATTTTAACCGTCTTTTGTTTTTCATCAACTTCAAAAAAATCTGTCATAGTCATATTTTGTTATATATTATTTTTTGATTATATTATATGAGCCAATTATGAAATATCCTTTAATGCCTAAAGCAACAGCGATATGGTTAGTTGAAAATACAGCTTTAACGTTTGATCAAATAGCTGAATTCTGTGGATTACATGAATTGGAAGTTCAAGGAATAGCTGATGGAGAAGTTGCCGTCGGTATGAGAGGTTATGATCCAATTGATAATAATCAATTAACAAAAGAAGAAATTGAAAGATGTGAAAAAGATAATGCAGCTCGTTTGAGTCTTATTAAGTCTGATGTAATTGAAGATTTACCGCCAAGAAAAAAAGATTCTAAATATACACCTCTTTCTTTAAGACAAGAAAAGCCATATGCTATTTTGTGGCTTATAAAAAGATATCCAACTGAATTAAGTAGTTCTCAAATTGCAAAACTTACCGGCTCAACAAAAAATACAGTAGAGGCTATAAGAAATGGTACATACAGAGAAGCAGTTCTTGAGGCAAAGAGTCCAATGGATGTTGGTTTATGTACTTATAAGGATCTCGAAAGAACTTTAAATAGAACTAGAACAAAAAAAGTAGATCAAGAAAATTAATCATTTTTTATAACGTAATTTAGATAATAGAACATCAAAATCATCCAAAATAATACCATAGAAATAATAAAAATTTGAATGTTATATATTTTTATAACTCCGATAGGCTCACCAAGATAATAGGTTAAAGGTCCTAAAACCCCACTTAACATAATTCCTAAAATTTTATAACTTTTAAAAAAAGTAAGAATTTCATCAAAAAGAGTACTAAAACTAAACCATAAAACAATCATCCATAATGGCAGAGTACCAAGTTTAGCAATAGTTTCAAAATCGTAAATTTGGAAATAAACTAATAAAGTATCAAAAAAATATCCTGGAACTGAAATCAAAAGTGAAATCTTAATAAATTTTTGTTTATTATGATTAAAATAAAAATAAGTTAGTAAGAAAATAATTCCAACCCAAATGCCCAACATAGAATTAGAAAATTTTGTTTCACCAAATATACAGGCTAACCAAGTTAGTTGATAGCCAGTTAAAACTAAAAATACTTTTAGTTTTTGCATTTCTATTTTTGAATCAAGAAATGAGAAACATCGGTTGAGCTATTTGCAAATCCTGTTTCACAATAAGATAGATAAAATTCCCACATTCTTTTAAATTTAATATCAAAACCAAACTGAGATAAATCATTCCAAGATTTTTGAAATTGTTTATTCCACATTTTAAGTGTTTTTGCATAAGAGCCACCAAAACTTAAATTTTCAATACATTTTAATCCAACGTTTTTTGCTGAATATTCAAATTGTTTTTTAGTTGGAAGCATTCCTCCTGGAAAAATATATTGTTGAATAAAGTCTGGTCTGTTTTGATAATCTTTAGCCTTTTTTTCATCAATCGTTATGACTTGTAGTGCAGCCATACCCCCATCGTTTAGAGAATTACGAATTATATCAAAGTAATTATGCCAGTATTTCTTCCCAACTGCTTCAAACATTTCAATTGAAACGATATTTGAATATTTTTTTTTGATATCCCTATAATCTCTGAATATAACTGATACTTTTTCAGACAAACCTTCGTTTTGAATTTTTTCAGAAGCATATTCGTATTGTTCCTTAGAAATAGTTATAGCATCAACTGAACAATTATAATTTTTCGCTACAAATGATGAAAAACCTCCCCACCCACATCCAATTTCTAAAGTTTTAGAATTTGAGTTTAAAGATAAAGTTTCAGCAATTTTTCTATATTTGTTAAATTGTGCATCCGATAAATTGGTATTCTTATTATCAAAAAGAGCAGAAGAATAGGTCATGGTTTTATCTAACCACTTTTCGTAAAAATTATTTCCTAAATCATAATGATATTTAATGTTTTTTTTACTCTGTGATTTTGAATTATTATTTAAAAAATGTTTTAATTTGGCAAAAGTAGCAAAAAAAAGATTAGTATTTATACTTTGTAAAAAATAACTCTCATTTTTGTGAGAAAGTAGTAATAAATTAGTTAAATCTGTGCTTGAAAAGTAACCATTCATATAAGCTTCTGCAAAACCTACAGAACCTTTTTTAAAAATCAAATTTAAAAAATTATAATTATGAATTTTTATATTTGCAGATATATCCTCCTCTTTTCCGACAAAAACTCTCTCCTCGCCAGTTGGAAATTGAACTGTTAATTTTCCATATCGAATTTTAGATAAAAAGTTTACTAATAATTTTTCAACAGTTTTATCAAAATTTGTTTTAAAAAAATTCATTTAAAAATTACCTTCAAAACTTACTGTATCATTTGGCTTCTTTTTTCGTGCATAATATTTACCACCTTTGTAAATTATTTTTGAAGCCTCATAAAGAATTCCAGCCATTACTTTGAAGCCTAAAAGTGGATTATAATATAAAAATTTAAACATATTTTTCGAGTTAAAATCTATAAATTTGCCATGCTGAGTAGCTGTAAGAACTTTTTTATTATTTTTATCATAAAGATCAATGTTAATATTTATTTTATCTTTTTGCATTCTATTAAAAAATTTATAATTTGCCTCCATTTCTATGAATGGAGATACATAAAACTGCTTTGCACATTCATGAGATAATTTAAAATCTTCAAAATTTACATTTCCTTTAAAAATATAGGTATGTTGTTCATTAGTCGTATTTTTGACTTCATAGAAAATAGAAATTAATTTTTTATCATCATAACAATATATAATTGATAAGGGATCAAAT
Source organism: uncultured Alphaproteobacteria bacterium (assembly GCA_902575815.1). GTDB lineage: Bacteria > Pseudomonadota > Alphaproteobacteria > HIMB59 > CACPNW01. The sequence continues at coordinate 8,469 of CACGTA010000008.1, forward strand.
ACATATCCCAAAATTCTTGGAAAACATAATATCATTATATTAAGATGTTTATATTTAATATTAAATTTAGAGAGGGAATCTTTAACGAATGTCTTTATTGACCTTTTGTCTCTATATCCATGATCTTTTTCATAAATAGAAAAAAGATTAAAAGAGTTTAATGAAAAAAGTTTATAGTTTTTACTTAATTGATCAAGATTATCCAAATTAATAAAAAGACTTGGTAACTCATATTTCAATGTGTGTTTAAATGGAATAAATCTTTTATGAATAATGCTAGATAATAGTATTTGAGAAATCATTTAAAATTAATTTGCAGTCTATTATAAAAATTTTTCTCTCTCTTCCAAGGTAAATCACAATTTAACAATTTACAAATATAAGAAGATGATTGAATGCCGTCTTCATGAAAACCATATCCAAGGTAAGCGCCACAAAAAAAAGTATTATTCTTTCCTTGAATTTCCATAACATTTTTTTGAGCTAAAATAGTATCGGTAGTATATATTGGATGATTAAATGATGTTTCGTTAATTATGTTTTTAGGCTTTTTATATGGATTAACAGTTACAAAATAATTTTGTTTAGTTGGTAATTTTTGCAAGAAATTCATCCAATAAGTTAAAGTAAATTTAGAAGATGATGACTTATTTAAAAAATTCCAACTTGACCAAGCAATTTTTGATTTAGGCATTAAAGAGTGATCGGAGTGAAGTATTGCTGAATTAGTTGAATATTTAAATTGTGAAAATATTTTTACTTCTTCTTCTGTTGGTTTTTCCAAAATATCCAATACTTGATTTGCATGGGTTGCGAATATTACCTTATGAAATTCTAATATATTGTTTTTCTCATCTTCTATTTTAATTTTATTATTTTCTCTAATAATTTTTTTAATTTTGAAATTTGTTTCATACTCAAAAACATTTTTATTAATAATTTTTTTTATATATTCATTACTACCGCCTTCTACATATTTCCATTGAGGTCTTTTTTTTAAATTAAATAAAGCATGATTTTTAAAAAAATTAACGAATGTTATGAGAGGAAAATTTTTTACATCACTTATATTGCTTGACCATATAGATGATATCATAGGTAAAATATGATAATTTATTAGGTATGTTGAAAAATTATTAGTTTTTAAAAAATCATTTAAGGTTTTAGTTTGCTCTAAATCACTAACATTCAAGCTATTACATAATAAATAAAGTTTTCTTATTTCAAATAACATTTTAAAAAAATTAAAAGAAAACACATTTCTAAGATTAGCAAAAAGAGAAAATATATTTTTGCCACTATATTCAATTTGAGGATCTTGATTTGAGACGGCAAAAGACATATCTGAATTTTTGCATTTCACATCAAGTAATTTAAAAAAATTTGTTAAATCTGGATAATTATTTTCATTGAATACAATAAACCCTGTATCGACTGGGATTGTCTTTGTTGATTCTTCAACATAGATAGTTCTTGTATGTCCACCCAATCTATTATTTTTTTCAAATAAATAAACGTCATATTTAGAAGACAAAAGGTAAGCTGCACTTATTCCTGAAATACCAGAACCAATAATTGCTATTTTTTCTCTCACATCAACTAATAGTTTTAAACGCTGATAGTGCTCTATTTCTTGTTTCTTTTAAATCTACAATTGGTGCTGGATATGAACTACCAATCTCAAAATTATATTTTTTTTGATCCTCCATAGACATCTCCCAAGGATTATGAATATATTTTTTTGGAATATTATTCAACTCAGGAACAAATTCTTTTACATAATCACCATCTGGATCAAATTTTTGACCCTGCAATATTGGATTAAAAATTCTAAAATATGGACTTGCATCAGCACCACAACCAGATATCCATTGCCAACCTGCAGAATTAGACCCAACGTCAGCATCAACTAAAGTATCAAAAAACCACTCTTCTCCATTTTTCCAGTGTAACAATAAATTTTTTGTTAGAAATGAGCCTACAATCATTCTTACTCTATTATGCATCCAGCCAGTTTTATATAGTTGTCTCATTCCAGCATCAACAATTGGAATACCAGTTTTACCATTATGCCATAATGATAAATTTTTAGCATTTTTAATCCATGGAAATTTATTAAATTTACTTTGTATAGGTTTATGAGTCATATCTGGATAATGAAATAAAAGATTATAAGAAAAATCTCTCCAGCCAAGTTCAGCAAGAAATTTTTTTTTATTTTCAGGATCAATTTTTTTTTCAATATTTACGGTATCATAAACTTCTAAAGCAGATATTTCTCCAAAATGAAGATAAGGTGATAATTTTGAAGTTAAATCTTTATCGGGTCTATCTCTTCCAACTGAATAGTTATTTGCTTTTTGCGAAATATATTTTTTTAATTGTAATTTTGCATTGCTTTCACCAGGTATCCAATATTTTTCAATTTTTTTGATCCATTGCTCTTTTTTGTTTGTAAGATTTAAATCTCGTATAGTTATTTCATTTTTAAATTTTGAATTGGCGTAGCTTATTTTTGTATTTTTAAATTTAATATCTTTTAGTTTTAGTAGTTCATCACAATGTCGCCAGTAAGGAGTAAATACTTTAAAAAAGGTTCCACTTTTATTTTTAATATTCCAAGGTTCATTTAAAAGATATCCATTGTGTGAGTCGCATTCTATTTTAGATGAAGTAACTATAGATTTTATTTTAGTATCTCTTTTAATTGAATATGGATCATATAGTCTATTCCAGGATACATATTTAACATTTGAATTCTTTAGTATTGAAGATATAATTTTCTCTGGATCACCAGCAAAAATATTTAGTTTGCCATTATGTTTTTGTATTGAGTCATATAAACTAATTAAGGATTTTTCTAACCACCATTTGGATGTGGATCCAATTCTTTGATTTAAATCAAAAATATAAATTGGAATTATCTGATCAACTTTTTTTGAAAGTGACAATAAAGATGGATTTTCTTGTAATCGTAAATCTTGTCTAAACCAATGAACTCCATAAGTGGCTACCATGAGTTTAAATTAAGTTAATTTAGAATAAATTAAAGAGGTAAATCTATTATTTACTATGAGGAGGCATTTTTTTCTCTACGAACCAAACGTGTTTTTTTAACACAGGATCATATTTTTTCATTCTAAGCTTTTCAGCAACTTTCAATCCTTTTGTCGGTTTTCTTACAATATACTTGGTTCCTGTTTTTGGATTTTCTTCAGGTACTAGTTGTTTAAGAGCGAATGAAGTTTTTTTTGCCATGAGGTGTCTATACAGAATAATTATATGAAATAAAGTATTATTTATTCATAATCAGAAATTGACTGCTTAATAAAACGGTTAAAATTTCCTCTTTTTTTATCAAGTTTAATTTGTTTATTTCTTTCAAGTAAGTTTTTTTTCTTTTCTTCGGATGTTTTATCAAAACAGTTATGACAAGATACACCTGGTTTAAAATATTTATTATAAGTATCTTTATTACTAATAGGTAACCGACAAGCATGACAAAGTTTGTAAGTTCCATCTTTTAATTCATTTTTCAAAGATACTCTTCCATCAAATACGAAACATTCACCATTCCACATTGAATCTTTTTTTGGAGTTTTTTCTAAATACTTTAGTATACCTCCATCTAACTGAGCAACATTTTTAAAACCCTTCATCATCATATATGATGAAGCCTTTTCACACCTGATACCTCCAGTGCAAAACATTGCAATTTTTTTGTCTTTTGACTTATTTAGTTTTTTTTGAACAAAGGATTTAAAGTCAGTGAAACTTTTAGTTTTTGGATTAATTGCCCCTTCAAAAGATCCTATTTTAACCTCAAATTCATTTCTTACATCAATCACAATAGTGTCTTTGTCTTTAATTAGTTGATTCCATTCATTGTATTTAACTTTTTTTCCAGATATTTTTGTAGGATCAGCAAATTTGGTTCTGAGTGTGACTATTTCATTTTTATTTCTAATTTTAAGTTTTTGAAAAGGCATATATTTATATTTTGATCGCTTAAGATTAAGTTTCTCAAAACTAAAATTTTCAAGATATAGAATGAAGGAATTTATGTTTTTTTCTAAACCAGCTATTGTTCCATTAATTCCTTCATCAGCAATCAATATTGTACCTTTTATTTTATTAAATTTGCAAAAATCTTTAAGTTTAGTAATGATATCATTTTTATCTTTAATTATTTTGAATTGATAAAAAGTAATTATAGTAAAGTACTTGTTGTTCATTTATCTAATTAATATAAAAAACTCTAAAAATATATGTCTAAAGAAACCATTAATATTGTTAAAAAGTTTCTCAATAGTTATTCTATAGAAACAACTCCAAATGTTTACGAAAAATATGGAAGCTTTTCTGAATTTCTTAATAAAAATCATGACGTTTATATAACTTATTTACCAGATGAAAATTCAAAAAATGTTATTAGAACGGCAAAAAAATTAAAATTAGAAGGTTATGATGTTATACCTCATTTGCCTGCGAGAACTATTGTAAATAAAAATGACTTAGAAAAATATATTGGTGAACTTGCAAATGAATCTGGGTGTTCAAAGATTTTAATTATTGGTGGTGGTGGAAATCAAGCTGGCGAAATCTCTTCCTCAATTGATGTTTTAAAAACAGATTTTCTTTCAAAATATAATTATCAATTTGTAGGTGTGGCTGGACATCCCGAAGGAAGCCCAGATATTTCAAATGAAAATTTAGATTTAGCAATTAAACAGAAGAATGATTTTGCAAAAAATGTTGATTTTAAAATGTATTTAGCAACACAATTTTTTTTTGAAGCTAAATCTTTAATCGACTGGGAAAAACACTTAGTAAAAATTGGAAATAAATTACCAATCCACGCTGGGATACCAGGTCCTGCGACTATTAAAACATTAGTAAATTATGCAAGGTCTTGCGGTATTGGAAATTCTTTAAGATTTATTACAAAACAGGCTTTTAACTTAACTAAACTTGCAACATTGAATACTCCTGACAAATTAATTTATGATCTTGCTGAACATAGCGAAATAAACAAAGACTCTAAACTTGAAAAAATACACTTCTATGCGTTTGGTGGTATGAAAAAAACATCAGAGTGGTTAAATCAATTTAATAATTCAGATTTTTCTTATAATAATAAACAGAAATTCGAATTAAATTAGCTTCTTCACAATTTTTTTATCTTTTAATGAAACAAAAGTTGTTTGAAATTAAAGTTAATCTATAAATTAAACATCTAATAATTAAGGAGTCTCATGTCAGATATTGAAATAGCTAGAAAAGCTAAAATGAAACCTATTAGTGAAATTCTAAAGGGGCTTGATGTACCAGATACACCAGAAGCATTCAGTCCTATGGGTCGTCACATAGCAAAAATAAACCTGGAGTACATAGATTCACTTAGTAAAAATAAAGATGGTAAACTTGTTTTAGTCTCAGCAATAACTCCAACACCAGCAGGTGAAGGTAAAACAACAACTTCTGTTGGATTAAGTGATGGTCTTAATAAAATAGGAAAGAAATCTATTGTTTGTTTAAGAGAGCCAAGTCTTGGACCATCATTCGGCATGAAAGGGGGGGCAGCTGGCGGGGGTTATGCTCAAGTAGTTCCAATGGAGCAAATTAATCTTCATTTTACTGGAGATTTTCACGCAATTACCTCAGCTCATAATTTACTTTCTGCATTGATTGATAATCATATCTACTGGGGAAATAAATTAAATATTGATGTTAGAAGAGTTGTTTGGAAGAGAGTGATGGATATGAATGATAGATCATTGAGATCTATTATTGTTGATTTAGGAGGAGTTGCAAATGGATATCCTAGACAAGATGGTTTTGATATTACTGTTGCATCAGAGATAATGGCAATTTTCTGCTTAGCAAAAGACTTGAAAGATCTTGAAGAGAGAATTGGAAATATAACTATTGCCTATACACGAGATAAAAAAGCTATTTATGCAAAAGATTTAAAGGCACAAGGTCCAATGACAGTATTATTAAAAGATGCCATTAGACCAAACATAACACAAACGTTAGAAAATAATCCAGCTATAATTCATGGTGGACCCTTTGCAAATATTGCTCATGGTTGCAATTCTGTAATTGCAACTAAAGCTAGTTTAAAATTAAGTGATTACGTTGTAACTGAAGCAGGCTTTGGAGCTGATCTAGGAGCAGAAAAATTCCTTGATATAAAATGTAGAAAATCAAATTTAAAACCTGATTGTGTGGTTTTGGTAGCTACAATTAGAGCACTAAAAATGCATGGCGATGTTTCAAAAGAAGATTTAAAAAATGAAAATGTAAATGCTCTTAAAGAAGGTTTAGTAAATCTAGAAAGACATATTAATAATGTTAGAAAATTTGGATTACCAGTAACTGTTGCTATTAATCATTTTGTCACTGATTCTAAAGCTGAAGTTGATGCCGTTCTAAGTTTTTGTACAACTCAAGGAGTCAAGGCTTCTATGTGTACTCACTGGTCCGATGGTGGTGATGGTGCAACTGAATTAGCTCAAAATGTAATAGATATTTGTGAAGAAAATAAGAATACATTTAAATTTTTATATGAAGATGATTTAACTCTATTCAAAAAAATAGAAAAAATTGCACAAGAGATTTATCACGCAAGTGAAGTTGTGGCAGACACGAAAGTACGTCAACAATTGAAGGATTTTGAAACTAAAGGATTTGGCAAATTACCTGTTTGCATTGCAAAGACTCAATATAGTTTTTCAACTGACCCTAATTTGAAAGGTGCCCCTACTGGCCACGTTTTACCTATTAGAGAGGTAAGATTGTCATCAGGAGCAGAATTTATTGTAGTTGTTTGCGGTGATATTATGACCATGCCGGGTCTACCAAGTGTTCCTGCGGCAAATTCGATAAAGCTAAATGACCATGGAGAAATTGAAGGTCTTTTTTAAAACTGCTATAAAGAGTTATTATGTTTAATAATAAATACTCAATTCTTTCTATTGCTAGAAACGCTTTAAATCATCATGAGAATTGGCAAAAGACGTGGAATAGTCCTGAACCAAAAAAAAGTTATGATGCAATAATAGTCGGTGGTGGTGGGCACGGTTTAACTACTGCTTACTATTTAGCAAAAAACCATGGAATTAATAATATCGCAGTAATTGAAAAAGGTTGGATAGGCGGAGGGAATACAGGGCGAAATACCACTATAATAAGATCAAACTATTTATGGGATCAAAGTGCAGCTTTATACGAGCATGCATTAAAACTTTGGGAAGGTATGTCTCAAGAATTAAATTACAACGTAATGTTTTCTCAAAGAGGAGTTTTGAATGTTGCTCATAATCTTCATGATGTAAGAGAATTAAAAAGAAGGTGGCATGCAAACAGACTAAATGATATTGATTGTGAATGGCTTGATACAAAGAAAGTTAAAGAATTTTGTCCAATAATAAATACTTCGCCAAACATTAGATATCCTGTTTTAGGAGCAACACTACAAAGAAGAGCAGGAACTGCAAGACATGATGCTGTTGCATGGGGTTATGCAAGAGGAGCTGATGAGATGGGGGTTGATATAATTCAAAATTGTGAAGTAACTGGTATTAATGTGAAAAATGGAAATGTAACTGGTATTGAGACAACAAAAGGAACTATTAATTCAAATAAAATTGGAATAGCTGCTGCAGGTCATACCAGTGTTATTGCCAATATGGCTGGAATTAAATTACCTTTAGAGAGTAAGCCATTGCAAGCTCTAGTTTCAGAACCGGTAAAACCAGTTATTGATACTGTAGTAATGTCCAATACAATTCATGCGTATGTATCTCAATCAGATAAAGGAGAATTAGTTATTGGTGCTGGAACAGATGGATATACATCATATACTCAAAGAGGTGGCTTTAACATTGTTGAAGATACTTTAATGGCGATCGTTGAATTGTTTCCAATATTTTCTAGAATGAAAATGCTTCGTCATTGGGGAGGGATTGTAGATATATGTCCTGATGCAAGCCCCATTATCAGTAAAACTCACATAAACGGACTATATTTTAATTGTGGTTGGGGAACAGGTGGTTTCAAAGCAACACCAGGTTCTGGTTGGGTATTTGCTCACACTATAGCTAATGATCAAGCACATGAATTAAATGCTCCTTTTACAATAAATAGATTTTCTAGTGGTGAATTAGTTGATGAACATGGTGCAGCTGCCGTAGCACATTAAATCATGTTTTTAATTAATTGCCCTTACTGTGGAGAAAGAGATCAAGCTGAATTTTCTTGTGGAGGTGAGGCTCATATTGCAAGACCAAAAAACCCTCCTGAACTCTCTGATGATCAATGGGCAGAATATTTATTCTTGCGAAAGAACGAAAAGGGTATTCATTATGAAAGATGGAACCATGAATATGGATGCAGACAATGGTTTAATTTAGCAAGAAATACCGCAACCGATGAAATTCTTGCAGTATATAAGATGGGAGAAACTCCTCCTAAATTAAAAGCAAATATTCCAGCTACTCCTTCAGGTGAGCCAAGTATTGGATCAGGGAATTTATCAACATCAAAAAAAGATAGATTTTAAAAATAAAGATGCGATACAAAAATAATAAAAATCTCGAAAATAATAAGTCTGTTAGGTTTTATTTTGATAATAAAGAATATTTTGGATTTGAAGGTGACACCCTAGCTTCAGCACTTCTTGCAAATGATGTTCACTTAGTAGGAAGAAGTTTTAAATATCATCGACCGCGGGGTATTTATACCGCAGGTAGTGAAGAACCTAATGGAATAGTTCAGCTTGAGACTAAAGAATATACCGAACCTAATAGAAGAGTGACTGAAGTTCAGATATATGAGGGGTTAAAAGCTTTTAGTCAAAATAATTGGCCGTCAGTGAAATTTGATGCAGGCGCTATAAATGATTTACTATCACCATTTTTTCCTGCAGGGTTCTATTACAAGACCTTTATGTGGCCACCAAAGTTTTGGAAGGCATATGAGTTTTTTATAAGACATGCTGCAGGACTTGGTAAATCTCCAAAAAAAGATGATCCCCACAAATACGAACATTTTCATTATCATTGTGATGTTCTAGTTGTTGGAGCAGGAGTGAGTGGATTAATTTCAGCAGAAATTGCAGCGAATAATAATTATAAAGTATTACTTATTGAGCAAGAAGACGATCTCGGGGGTGAAATTTTATCTACAAGAAATCAAGATATTAAAATAGATAACTTACCAATTAATGAATGGAAAAATAAAATCGTTGATAAACTTTCTAAAAATTCAAATATAAAAATAGTAAAAAATACAACCTGTTTTGCTTATTTAAATTATAATTTATTATTAGCCGTCCAAGAAATTGATCCAGAAAAAGGATTATATAAAAAAAACGATATTAAAGAAAGAATTTGGAAGATTAGATCACAAAAAGTTATTTTAGCAACAGGCACAATAGAAAGACCAATAATTTTTAACAATAATGATAGGCCTGGTATTATGCTTTCTAACAGTGCGAAAAAGTACTTAAATAAGTATGGAGTTGCAGCTGGAAAAAATTTAGTTTTTTTTACAAACAATGATAGTGCCTATGAAACTGCAATAGATTTTTTTGAGCAAGGTATAAAAGTAGAGGCTATTGTCGATACAAGAGATGGTAGTGATGGATATTACCCTAAAAAAGCAAATAAATTAGGTATTACTATACTAAAAGGTTATGAAATTAGTGATACTGTTGGAAGATTAAAAATTAGAGAAGTTAAATTAAGAAAAATAAAAATTGAAAACAATAATGAAAAATCTTCTATTAATATTAAATGCGATCTTTTAGCAATTGCTGGTGGTTGGACTCCTACTGTTCATTTATTTACTCAATCAAAAGGAAAACTTAAATTTAGAGATGTAGATGGAAGTTTTATTCCTAATGAAGTTTATCAAGATACATTGTGTGTTGGCAGTTGCAATGGTGACTATAATTTAAATGAAATATTAATAAAAACTAAAGAAGATACACATAAATATTTAAATAATAATCATCAAAATGAACTTGGTGAAGTAAATTACAAATCAGATAATGTTAAGCATGGCAAACACGAAAATGTTTGGATTACATCAAAGAACAGTATTTCAAGAACAAAAATGTTTGTAGATTTTCAAAACGATGTAACAGCAAAAGATATTAAACTAGCTTTAAAAGAGGGTTTTCAATCCATTGAACATGTCAAAAGATATACAACTACAGGAATGGCAACTGATCAAGGCAAGACCAGTAATGTTAATGCACTTGGAATAATATCAGAATTAACGAATACTGAAATCTCTGAATTGGGTACAACAACATTTCGTTTACCCTATAAACCAGTAACATTTGGAGCAATTGCTGGGCGTCATGTTAAAGAATTTTTCGATTTAGAGAGAACAAGCCCAATGCATAAATGGCATATTGACAATAAAGCTTTATTTGAGGACGTAGGCCAATGGAAAAGAGCCTGGTATTATCCTCAAAAGAATGAAAGTTTTCAATCTGCTTTAAATAGAGAGGTAAAAGCAACTAGAGATAGTCTAGGAATATTAGATGCATCAACTCTTGGTAAAATAGATATAAAGGGTAGAGATGTAAGTGAATTTTTAAATAGAGTTTACACAAATTCATGGTCAAAATTAGAAATTGGAAAATGTCGATATGGTGTAATGTTAGGTGACGATGGGATGGTTATTGACGATGGTGTAACAACTAGATTAGACGAGTATCATTATCTCATGTCAACAACTACAGGAAATGCGGCATCAGTAATGTCAAAATTAGAAGATTGGTTACAAACAGAATGGCAAGAATTAGAAGTATATTTAACATCAGTAACTGAAAACTATGGAACGATAAGCTTAAATGGCCCAAATTCAAAAAATTTAATGCAAAAACTAGTTCCAGATTTTGATTTTTCAAAAGAAAATTTTCCTCATATGAGTTTTAAGAATATTAATATTAATGGAATAAAATGTAGAGTCATGCGTATAAGTTTTACTGGAGAAATGTGTTATGAAATAAATGTGCCATCTGGCTATGCTAAAAATCTTTGGGAACTTTGTATAGATAAAGGTAAGGAATTTAATATTACGCCATATGGTACTGAAGCGATGCATGTACTTCGTGCTGAAAAAGGATTTATCATTGTTGGTCAAGAAACAGATGGATCAGTGACACCAGTAGATCTGGATATGGACTGGATAGTTAGTAAGAAGAAATATGATTTTATTGGTAAAAGGGCATTATATAGAAGTGATACTATTAAAAAAGATAGGAAACAATTAGTTGGATTAAGAACTAAAGATCCAAATAAGGTTCTTGAAGAAGGATCTCAATTGGTTGAAGAAATCACTGCCCTACCTATGAAAATGGTTGGTCACGTGACTTCTAGTTACTATTCACCTAATTTAAAAAGCTCTTTTGCTTTAGCTTTAGTTAAAGGTGGTCTTGAAAAAAAAGGAAGTGTTTTAATTGCTCCGATGGAAAACGAAAATATTGAAGTAGAAATAACTAGCCCAATATTTATTGATCCTAAAAATCAGAGGATTAATCAATGAGTTTAACCTACAGTAATGTTTTGAATATAAATAAAAAAAATTTCAATGGAGTAACAATAGAAGAAAAAGCTCTATCAGGTAAAATAAATATAAGAGGTAAAAGTTCAGATAAAGAATTTATGAAAAATATAGGTTCAGTATTAAACCTGGTTTTACCAAATGAGCCAAATGTAAGAATTTTTAATAATAATATTAGTATTATGTGGCTTGGTCCTAATGAATGGTTAGTTGAAACACCAAAAAATGAGAAAGATGAAATTATTTCTCTATTAGAATCTAAACTTAATCCAGAAAAAACAGCAATAACTGATGTTTCATTTAATAAAACTGTTTTACGGCTTGAAGGGGAAAAGGTATTTATTTTACTTTCTAAATTTCTTGTCGCGAACTTAGAAAAAATTTTGGAAACTAATTTTTCTGTAGCTCAAACAATATTTATAAAAATTCCAATACTTTTTATTAGAAATAATACTGATAAAAAAGAGACTTCACTAGATTTACATTTAAACAGATCACATGCAAAATATGTTTATGATTTATTAGTTGATGGTAGTAAAAATCTTAATATTTAATTTATTTCTTATTTTGATTGCTTTTAGTACAGTATTATCTGGTAAAACTATATTTGGAAAAGCAAAGGTAATCGACGGTGATACTATACATATTAATAAAAATAAAATAAGACTGCATGCTATTGATGCTCCTGAAACAAATCAAACATGTGATAAAAATAGTAAAGTATGGAATTGTGGTGTGGAATCAACAAAGTTCTTAAAGGAATTAATTGGTAATAATAAGATTGAATGCATAACACAAGGTAAGGATCGATATAATAGATTTATTGGAATCTGTTACAAAGATAATTTAGATTTAAATAGTGAAATGGTTCTGAATGGATGGGCGATAGCTTATCGCTATTATTCAACAGATTATATTGATGAAGAAGAAAAAGCAAAACAAAATAAAAAGGGTATATGGATTGGGAATTTTGAAGAGCCCTATTTATTCAGAAAGAAAAATAAATAATCAACCATGATGTTGGTAATCTTTTAAATAAATTAAATCTTCTATTTCTTTATCTTTATTCTTAATTATTTTTTTTAGCTCATTTAATTCATTTTCAAAACTACGATTTTTTTGTTCAATTTGTCTAAGTTCTGATTTTAGTATTGAATTTTCAATATTTACTGCTTCCATATCTTCAGTTGATGTAGAACTTTCTAATTCTATTTCTAATTTTCGAACAAGATTTTCATATTTTGACAATTGTTTATTTAATTCAGTTATTTTATTTTCAAGTTTGTTAAGTTTCTCATTACTTTCTGATTTATTTTCTAATGTGTTATTTTCTAGATCTGATATATTGTTAAGAGATTCCTGATAATCATTCTTAATTGTTTCGAATGATTTATTTAAATCACCTATTTCTTCACGTAAGTTTTTTATTTGATCATCTCTAAATTTTAATCGCTGGTTTTTTTGGAATATCTCAAGTTTAAGCTCTTCTATTTCAGATCGTAAACTTGATTCATCAACAATGCTGCTAGGAATTATTTCAATAGGTGGCTTAGTTTGATATGTTGATAAATTTATAGAAGGGAAATAGAAAAAAATGCCAAAGATAGCTATGATAGAAATAACTAGTAAAATTCTGTTTCTTCTTCTTCTTCTTGCTTGTAAACCAACAAAACCTACCATATCAGCTCTATAAAACGGCAAGTGTAAAAAATAAATATTTAATTATTATTATATTGTGGATCTAAAGAATATGTTGTTGATCTTAAGTACTGAGTAATTTTTTTAATATCTCCAATTTTTTCAAGGTTTTCGTAAGGTATAAGTGAACCAAAGTACATGTAAATATCATCACCTATCTTTCTTTTAAGTTCATACATGCACAAAGAGTATCTAAAAGTTTGTCCTATTTTATTAGCAATATGGTAAAGTTGACTATTTTGACCATCAAAAAAAATTGGTAGCACAGGGCTTTTAGTTTTAAGAACTAATTTCGAAACCCATTGTTTCCACTCACCATCGTCTGCTTTTGTATTTTTGTTTAAGTTTTGTTTAGTTGCTATCGTTCCAGAGGGGAAAAGAACTAGAACACCTTCATTATACAAAACTTTTTCTGCTTCTTTACGTGTACTAATATTAGTTAATAGAGCTTCTTTATTTTCATTAAAATCAATTGGCAATATTTTATCTTTTACTGCCTCTGCTTGCCTTAGGACTTTATGTGTTACCATTTTATAATCTTGCCTTACTTTTGATATCGCTGAACATATGGATACACCATCAGCAACTCCAAAAGCATGATTTGCTATAACAATTAATTTTCCTTTTTTAGGAATGTAGCTACCATCCTTAAAATTAGTTATTAAAGTAAGATTTAATTTATCTACTGCATCATCCCAAAAAAGCTCAGGGGGTCTATTTTCAGATAAATATTCATCATATAATTTTTTTAGTTTTAATTTTCCTGTTAATAGTTCAGTAATTTTAATAAATAATTGACCAATAAAATTTACTTCCGCTGTTGCAAAAGTAAATACAATTTTATCTTTATTCATAATCAAAATGAATTAATTTAAATAATAAGTTTTTTTCAAATATATTACATATTTGCATAATTTGGTCCCCCACTGCCTTCAGGTACAACCCAATTTATGTTTTGTGATGGCTCTTTAATATCACATGTTTTACAATGAATACAATTTTGTGCATTAATTACAAATTTAGGATTTTGAATATCTGTCTTATCAATCTCATATACACCAGCAGGACAATATCTTTGAGATGGCTCATCATAAGCACTTAAAGTAAAATTTATTGGTAATTCCTTATCCTTTAATTTTAAATGCACTGGCTGATCAGCTTCATGGTTAGTTCCAGTCAAATAAACAGAACTGGTTTTATCAAAAGTAAATATTCCATCATATTTTGGATAATCTATTTTTTTTGAATCTTTTGCTAATTTTAAAGCTTCATGATCAGCATATTTGTGTTTTAGTGTAAAAGGAAGCTTGCCTCTAAATATTATTTGATCAATTCCTGTAAATATTATTGCAGGTATTAGTCCCCAATTAAAACTGGGTTTAACATTCCTTGCAGCAAACAATTCTTTATAAAGCCATGAACGTTTAAATTTATCTTCATATGCTGAAAGAGGTGCAGATTTACTTAAATAATCATTAATTGTTTCAGCAGCTATAATTCCACTTTTCATAGCTGTATGTGACCCTTTGATCTTTGGCATATTTAAAGTACCTGCATCACATCCAACTAGTAATGCACCTGGCATATACATTTTAGGTAAACTTTGAATACCACCTTCAATAAGTGCTCTTGCTCCATAAGCGATACGTTTTCCATTAGTTAGAATTTTCTTAATTGCTGGGTGAGTTTTAAATTTTTGAAATTCATCATAAGGGGATAAATAAGGATTTTTATAATCAAGACCGATTACGTAACCTAAAAATATTTGTTTATTTTCAGCATGATAGCAAAAACTGCCGCCATAAGTTGCATTATCTAATGGCCATCCAGCAGTATGCATAACTAGACCTTCTTCATGCTGACTTTCATCTACTTCCCAAATTTCTTTAAACCCAATTCCGTATTGTTGTGGCGACTTATCTTTCGATAAATTATATTTTTTAATTAATTCTTTACCTAGATGACCTCTGCAACCTTCAGCAAATACTGTTACTTTAGCATTAATATTAATACCTGGTTCAAAACTATCTTTTTTATTACCATCTTTATCAATACCCATATCACCAGTTTGAACACCAATTACGTTGTCATCGTCTGAATATAATATTTTAGATGCCGCAAATCCTGGAAAAATTTCCACACCTAAACTTTCAGCTTCACTTGCAAGCCATCTACATAAATTTGCAAGACTAATGATATAATTCTTATGATTTTTTTGAACACTAGGAAGAAGCCATGTAGGCCAATTTAACGATCCGTTCTTAGATAAAAATAAAAACTTTTCTTTTGTTACTTTAGTTTTAATTGGTGAATCTTTGCTTCTCCAATCAGGTATTAATTCATCGAGTGCTCTTGTTTCAAAAACATTACCACTTAGAATGTGGGCTCCTACCTCTGATCCCTTTTCTAATACACAAACATTAATTTCAGGGTTCAGCTGTTTTAGTTTAATTGCAGTTGAAAGGCCGGATGGACCAGCACCAACCACCACAACATCATAGTCCATTGACTCGCGTTCTACTTCCATTTTATTTATTGTAATAAATTAATTTATTGTTGAATAGTATTTAATTTATCTAGTTCAGAAGATAATTGAGGCAATGCCTCAAATAAGTCAGCGTTTAGTCCATAATCAGCAACATTAAATATTGGAGCTTCTTCATCTTTATTGATTGCAACAATTACCTTACTTTCTTTCATACCTGCTAAGTGCTGTATTGCACCAGAAATTCCGACAGCAATATACAAATCTGGGACAACTACTTTGCCAGTTTGCCCAACTTGATAATCATTAGAAACATATCCAGCATCTACAGCAGCACGAGAAGCACCAACTGCCGCATTAAGCTTATCAGCTATTTCATTTAATAGTTTAAAATTTTCGGCGCTTTGTAATCCTCTGCCACCGGATATCACAACTCGAGCAGTACTTAACTCTGGTCTTTCAGATTGAGATTCTTCTCTATCTATAAATTCAACGCTACCACTATCATTATCAAAAGAAATATTTTCAACCTGTTCTTTTCCACCACTAGTTTCTACAGG
This sequence comes from uncultured Alphaproteobacteria bacterium, assembly GCA_902575815.1. Classification (GTDB taxonomy): domain Bacteria; phylum Pseudomonadota; class Alphaproteobacteria; order HIMB59; genus CACPNW01. The sequence continues at coordinate 24,795 of CACGTA010000008.1, forward strand.
ATCAAAAGATGTTGGTCTTACCGTTACTACTTTAATCTTGTCATTTGATTTTACTGTAGCAATAGCGTTACCAGCATAAATTGGCCTCATAAAAGTATCAGTACTTATAATTTTTATAACATCACTAACTTGTGCAATATCTAGTTTAACGGCAATTCTAGGAAAAATATTTTTTCCAAATGTAGTCGCAGGTGCCATTATGTGGGAATAATTGTTAGCCAAAGATACAACGATAGGCTCAATATTTTCAGCAATTGGGTTTTTAAGTTTTTCATTATTGGCTAAATATACTTTTGAGACTTTTTCACATTTAGAGATATTTTTAGCTAGCTCTTCACATTCATAGCCTGTTACCAAAACATGGATATCTTGGTCTATTTGCGATGCTGCCGATATAGTATTTAAGGTTGATGATTTGATATCTATATTATTATGTTCTGCTAATACTAATATTGTCATATAACTTTTGCCTCATGTTTAAGTTTTTGAACCAATTCAGCAACATCACTTACCATAATTCCTTTTTGTCTGACAGGTGGCTCTTCTACTTTTATTTGTTCAATTCTAGGTTCTATATTTATACCAAGTGAAGATGCTTCTTTTGTATCAATTGGTTTTTTCTTTGCTTTCATTATATTTGGTAAAGAAGCATACCTAGGTTCATTCAGTCTAAGATCACATGATGCTACAAATGGTATAGACACTTTTATTCTTTCTAAACCTTCATCTATTTCTCTAGTAACGATTGCATTTTGCTCATCAATTTCAATTTTAGATGCAAATGTAGCCTGAGGCCAATTAAGTAAAGCTGATGTCATTTGACCGGTTTGATTTGAGTCATCATCTATTGCTTGTTTTCCCATTAAAATAATTGATGGTTTTTCTTCTTCAGCAACTTTAGAAATTATTTTAGAAATAGCTAGAGGTTCTAAATCATTGTCTGTTTTAATATGAATACCCCTATCAGCTCCCATTGCTAATGCAGTTCGTATGGTTTCTTGTGCCTTATCATTACCTATAGAAAGAATTATAATCTCATCTGCTTTACCAGCTTCTTTTATTCGTAGAGCTTCCTCTACTGCATTTTCATCAGGAGGATTCATGGACATTTTTACATTATCTTTTTCAACTCCAGAACCATCAGTTTTAACCCTGATTTGAACATTATAATCTATGACTCTTTTTACGGTGACAAGTAACTTCATACTATTGTTTTAGTTTTTCATTTTTAGGATCATAAGGACTATCCTCTATAACAGTTACGTTGTATTTTTTATCTAATATATCCATTTCTAATTTTTGACCAACATCTGCAAATTGAGGTTCCACCATACCAATAGCTAATGATTTTTTCACTCTAAAACCATAGTTACCTCCTGTCGCACGACCTATAACTTTTCCATTACTATAGATTGGATTATTACCCAATGCATCGGCATCTTCAACATCATGAACCTCTAAAGTTACCATTTTGTTTTTAAAACCATTTTGCTGCCATTTAACAAGAGAATCTCTTCCAATAAAATTCCCTTTGTTTAAATGTACAAATCTATCTAACCCAGACTCAAAAGCTGCGTACTCTATGGACATTTCTGTACCAACCAATTTATATGTTTTTTCAACTCGTAAGCATTCCATCGCTCTAATACCAAATGGTTTAAGTCCATGATCTTTTCCTGCTTCCATCAATTTATCAAAAATATGGTTTTGATATTCAATTGGATGATGTAATTCCCATCCGAGTTCTCCAACAAAATTCATACGCATAGCAATACTAGGTGCTAAACCTACATTGATTTTTTTTGACGATAACCAAGGAAAATTTTCATTAGATAAATCAGTCTTCGTAATCTTAGAGAGAATATCTCTTGATTTAGGTCCTGCTAAAACAAGAACCCCCATACTATTAGTTAAATTTTCATAAATCACTGATCCATCTTTAGGCATCCATTTATAAATCCAATCATGATCTAATCGTTGAAACGCTCCTGCTGAAACTAAATAAAAGGAATTTTCCTTTTCTTTTGCAATTGTGAATTCTGAGTGAACTCCTCCAGCAGTGTTTAATGCATGACAAAGATTAACTCTTCCAATTTTTTTAGGAATTTTGTTTGCAACTAAATAGTCTAGAAACTCTTCTGCACCAGATCCTGAAATCCGGCATTTAGCAAACGCAGTCATATCTAGAAGGCCAGCATTATCCTGAACATTCAAGCACTCGTTGCCAACATGTTCAAACCATTTTGATCTTCTAAATGACCAATCATCTTTTTGTAATTCTTTTGAAGGTGCAAACCAGTTAGCACGCTCCCAACCAAACTTTTGACCAAAAACTGCACCAAGATTTTTTAATCTATCATAACAAGGAGCTTGTCTTAATGGACGTCCCTCTTCTCTCTCTTCATCAGGATAGTGTACTGTAAAGACATTCGCGTAAGCTTCTTCATTCTTTTTAATCAAATATGCCTCTGTTGCATAATCACCAAATCTTCTAGGATCTACACCTAACATATCAATTGTAGGTTCACCATCCACTATCCACTCGGCAATTTGCCATCCAGCTCCTCCAGCTGCAGTAATGCCAAAACTATGACCTTCATTTAACCAGAAATTTTTAAGTCCCCATGCCGGTCCAACAATTGGACTTCCATCTGGTGTATAACAAATAGCACCATTGTAAACTTTCTTAACTCCAACTTCTCCAAAAATAGGAACACGGTGCATTGCTGATTCAATGTGAGGTTCTAAACGCTCTAGATCTTCTTGAAATAATTCAAATTCAGATTCTTTATCAGGTCCATCAACATAACAAACGGGAGCTCCTTTTTCATAAGGCCCTAAAATCAATCCTCCTCTTTCTTCACGCATGTACCAAGAACTATCAGAATCTCGTAAGACTCCCATTTCAGGAAGTCCTTGTTCTTTTCTTTTTAATATTTCAGGATGATCGTCGGTCACAATGTATTGGTGTTCAACAGGTATAACTGGAATGTCAAGTCCGACCATCTTTCCTGTCTGTCTTGCAAAATTACCACTACATGACACTACATGCTCACATTCAATAGATCCTTTATCAGTTTCTACAATCCATAAATCATCTTTATTTTTTTTAATTCCTATTACAGAAGTGTTTCTATAAATTTCCGCACCCTTATCTCTTGCTCCTTTTGCAAGAGCTTGAGTTAGATCAGCTGGTTGAATATATCCATCTTCAGGATGTTGAATTGCACCTATTAAACCATCTGTATTACAAAGGGGCCAAATTTCTTTTACTTGTTCAGGAGTTAAAAATTTAACATCTACACCAATTGTTTTAGCGACTCCTGAATATTGATAATACTCATCCATTCTATCTTGAGTAGTTGCTAAGCGAATATTTGAAACCACACTAAACCCAACTTTTTGTCCTGTTTCTTCTTCTAGAGTTTTGTAAAGTTTGACTGCGTATTTATGCAATTGACCTACTGAATAGCTCATATTAAATAATGGAAGTAACCCTGCAGCATGCCATGTTGATCCTGAGGTTAATTCCTTTCTTTCAACCAGAACTACATCTGACCAACCCTTTTTTGCTAAATGATAGAGAGTGCTAACACCTACAGCACCTCCACCGATGACAACTACTTTTGACTTTGATTTCATTATTACTATTTAATACTGTACTTCATTAATCATATTAAATAAGGTGGGTCAATCATGAGATACTTCAAAAAAATAATTTTGGTGGTTATAATGAGTGCGTTTATTTGTCTTCCTGTTAGGGCTGAAATGACTCTTAAAGAATTATTTTTTGATGAGTCTAAGCCTTTTCATTTAAAAATATTAGATGTTATTCCTGAGGAAGGAATTGTTCAAATTGGTGATGAAAATGCTAAAAATACTATTATTGAATTCATGGATTATTTTTGCGGATACTGTAAAAAAGTCCATCCTGAATTGCTTCAAATTGCAAACGAAAGAGAGGATACACGAATAGTATTCTTACAACATCCGATTTTAAGTGAGTCATCTAAATTACTAGCTAATATGGTAGTAGCTGCCAATATGCAGGACAAGGGTATTGATTTTCATAATGCGTTATTTGAAGTTGAGGGAAATTTAAATAATGCAAAACTAAAACAAATAATTGAAAACCTTGAGTTGAATGATGCTAAATTAAATATCGATATGACAAAAGATGAAGTTAATAACGTTGTTAGACTCAGTTCTTTTTTAGCTAATGGATCAGGTGCTCGAGGTACTCCTACTTTTTTTGTTAATGAAGAACTTGTTGTTGGTTATATCTCTATTGATAGAATAAAAGCTTTATTAAAATAAAGAAGCTCTATTAATTAAATAGAGCTTCTTAAAATATTTTATTTATCCACTACTTCTCTAGTATTAGCGTTGTGTGATTCGGTAAAAGGAATTGGCACAACTTCTGCATCTACAGGCACACCAGGTGTATCTGCATATTGATCAGGAAGATGAACCTTGAATTTACGACCAAAATTTCCAATAGGAAAACCATTTTTATTTAGAGTTCCATCAAAAGGTACATAGCCCATAGCAATGTTCCTTCCTTGCTCAGGATGATACCAAGGAGATGTTATGAATCCACAAGGTTCATTACCATCTTCTGAAACAAGCCAAAAATCAGGAGCATATTCTTCGATAGGTTTTCCACCTAAGCTTAATCCAACTAACTGAAGCTTGTATGGTTTTTTTCCATCTTTTAAATCAGCCTTCATCTTTTCAAGAACAGTTTTTCCAACATAATCAGAAGTTTTATTCCACTCACCTTTACCAGATAAAGATACTTGATAACCTAAATTACATTGAAAAGGATTATGCTGATTATCCATATCTTGACCCCAAGATAGAATTCCTGCTTGAATTCTACGGTGATGAGCTGGAGCTATAACCATAAGATTATGTTTTTTTCCTGCCTCTAGAACAGCATTCCACATATCATCAGCATATTTTGTTGAGTCATATAAATATATTTCAAATCCTGCTTCTCCGGAAAAACCTGTTTGAGAAATTATACAAACTCTTCCCCCTACTTTCGCAGCAGCAAGTCCATAGAATGGCATTTCATCAACTTTGACTTGATCACCTATTAAATCATTCATCAAAGCATGCGCTTTAGGGCCTTGAATTTGAACTGGGCTTACATCAATTTCATCAATATGAACATTGAATCTATTATCATGATTTACACCTTGCAAATACAAACCAATATCTGAGTCAGATAATGAAAACCAAAACTCATCCTTTGAAATTCTTAAAAGAATAGGATCATTTAAAACACCACCATATTGATTACAAAGAATAACATACCTTCCTCTCATTGGAGATATTTTAGTTGCATCTCTTGTTATGACATAATCAACAAATGCCTCAGCATCAGGACCTTTAACCTGAATTTGTCTTTCAACAGCAACATTCCACATAGTAACATTGTTTTTAATTGCCTCATACTCAACCATTGCTCCACCATCTTCAGGCTTTACGTAACCTCTTGGATGATAAATTCTATTATAAACTGTTGCTCTCCAACATCCCGCCTCCATTGACAAATGCCAATAAGGTGATTTTCTCACTCTGGTTGAAATAAGCATTTGGACTGGTGTAGGACCACTTTGTCTTAAATTGTAGGGAACCTTTCTGTCCGATTGATCCACCGACGTAGAATGTTTAATCATTATAAACTCCTTAAATAAATATGCTATTTCTGTATTTAATCTTTAAATACTCTGCAATAATAAAATGTAGGTGATGTAAAAAAAATGGTGGACCTTAATTAGGTCAAAATTTTGTCTTAGTTTTGACAGCAAATTTTGATATTTGTTCTTTATGAAATTTAAATTATTACTACCTATTATCTCTTTACTAATTTTTTTAGGTGGTTGTTCAGCTAGTTATAAACAACTCTCTAAAATGGAAAATAAAGAACCAAAAAACTTTCAAGAACACTTACTATCCGAATACAAAAAAAGAGCTAGTTTCGAGGCAGAAGAAATGCACGATTGGAATTCCGCAAAATTATATTCTGAAAAAGCTCTCAAGAGTTTAGAAACTGATGAAATATATCCAGAAGAAATTTCATATTGGAAAATTCCAGAAGAAAATATTAATGAAATAAAAATTGCATATGACAACCTTATGATAATTTATAAAGATGCTAAAAATATTGATCCTATTAATTTGGCAAGAGCTATTTCGTCATTAGATTGCTGGTCAGAGCAACAGGAGGAAAATTGGCAAACATGGGATATTAATAGTTGCAAGAATGATTTCTTAAAAGCCATGCATAATATTTATGAAAAAATATCTACTCAGGAAAATGAGCAGGAAACTTTAGATAACAAAGATAATAATTTAGAAAATGAAACCAAAGATGAAGTAACAATTGTAACTAAAAATGAAAATAAAGAATTAATGCAAATAATTTATTTTGATTTTGATCAATTCAATTTATCTGAAGTTAGTAAAGATAAAATAAAAAAATTTTTAAATAATTTTGGAAGTGATATTAATGAATATCTTGTCGTTGGACATACTGATACTAAAGGAACAAATAAATATAATTTATCATTATCAATCAAAAGAGCAAAGGTTGTAAAAGAAATTTTAATTAATTATGGAATTAATCAAAGTAGTATTAAAATTTTAGGCAAAGGTGAGAAAGCTTTAGCTATAGATACTCCAGATGACACCAAACAGCCCGCGAATAGAAGAGTGGAAATAAAAAAAACAAATTAACTTTTGTTTATAAATATTTTGGTATATTGAGCTTCTTTCAATGTATTCTAAAACTACAAAAAAAATAAATATTACTGTTAAGCCTTATTATCTTGAAGATCAATCTGAGCCTGAATATCAGCATTATGTATGGGCGTATAAAGTAACAATTGATAACCAAGGTAATGAAAAAGTACAGCTGGTTAATAGACATTGGAAAATTATTGATGCTAATGGCACTCTTCAAGAAGTACGAGGTAAAGGAGTAGTAGGCGAACAACCTATATTAAATCCAGGTGAAAAGTTTGAGTATACAAGTGGCACACCTTTAAATACTTCATCGGGTTTCATGGAAGGAAGTTATGAAATGCAAGGCGATGATGGAAATACTTTTGATGTTCAAATTCCTCAGTTTTCATTAGATACACCATTTGAAAATAACAAATTAAATTAATTCACAAATACAATGAGAGACTTTAGGTCAATATTAAATATAATTGGAATACTAATATGTATTGAAGCAGTAGCAATGCTGATACCAATGTTCTTTGATCTTTATTATGGTAATTATGATTGGTTACAATTTTTTTACTCTAGCTTAATCACATTTTTTATTGGTATAATTTTATATTTTTCATTTAGAAAAAAAAATATTAAACTTGGAATTAGGCAGGCATTTTTACTAACAATTTCATCTTGGTTAGTAATATCTTTTTTTGGTGCAGTTCCATTTGTGTATTCATCATCTTCCCTTTCATATACAGATGCTTTTTTTGAGTCAGTAAGTGGAATTACTACAACTGGTGCAACTGTTATTAGTAATTTAGAAAACTTATCAGAGGGTATATTAATTTGGAGATCTCTTCTTCAATGGTTTGGAGGAATAGGAATAATCGTTCTTGCAATGGCTATTTTACCAACTTTACAAATTGGTGGGATGCAACTGCTACACATGGAACATGATGATCCTTATGAAAAAACAATTCCTAAAGTTAATCGATTTGTTGTTGAGTTGTTTCTACTTTACATATCTTTATCAATTCTTTGTGCTTTTTTGTATTTTGTCAGCGGAATGCAAGGTTTTGATTCAATTATTCATGCAATGACTACGATTTCAACTGGTGGATTTTCTAATTATGATGAATCGTTTTCATATTTTAATTCGTTCAAAATAGAATCTATAAGTATTATTTTTATGTTGGTAGGAAGTTTACCATTTGTCTTGTATTTGCAATTTTTACATAATCAAAAAAAATTAATTTTTAAAGACGATCAAATAAAATTATTCTTTCTAATTTTAATTATAATTATTTTATTAACGACAATTTGGCTAACTACTAATAAATCTATAGATGCAATTTCTGCTTTTAGAATTGCTTTATTCAATATCACATCAATTTTAACTGGAACTGGTTATACTAGTAGTAACTTTTCCAATTGGGGAAGTTTTGGCATTGTAATAATGATAATTATTATGTTTGTTGGTGGGTGTGCAGGATCTACCACCGGTGGAATTAAAATATTTAGATTACAAATCTTGTTTAGAGGAGCAATTACACAAATTAGAAAGTTAACTCAGCCTCATGCAGTCTTGGTTATGCGATTTAATGGAAAAACAGTAAATGAAAATACTTACAATTCCATTATGGGTTTTTTCTTTATGTATATATTTTTATTTATTTTATCAGCAGTAAGTTTAAGCTTATTCAATTTAGATTTTTTAACTGCTTTTTCAGCAGCAGCTTCTGCAATATCGAACGTTGGCCCAGGTTTAGGTGAAATAATTGGGCCTAGCGGAAATTATTTTTTATTGGATGATGGGGCTAAATGGATATTGGCAATTACTATGATTATTGGGAGATTAGAAATTTTTACAGTATTAGTTCTATTATCTATAAATTTTTGGAGAAGTTAAAAACTCAAATAATCTTTCATGTAAATTGATAACTGGTTTTTCGTTTCATTTATATAATCTCTCATTGCTAAAACTAATAAATCATTAATAATTATTTCAGTCTCATTTAAAGAAATATATTTTTGAGAAGTTGTGGATCTTGAAGTTTCTACTATAGTATTAGCTATTAAATAACTAGTACTATCATAAAGTTCATATTCAACTAAGTAAAATACTTCGTACTTAAAAATAGTTTTTTCCTCATATTTTTTCGCATCAACATTCATGATTTCAGTTTTTTTAATAGATGCATCTAAAATGTTTATTACTAACTTGTTTTCATTTCCAAGTTTAAGAATGTTTTGACTATTCCACTCAGCCATTAAATTAACTGGAGATTTTTGTATTTGATCTTCAATATTAGATTTGGAAAATACTGAATTGTATTTTTTATTAACTTCAATTTTTTCTGCATTTATTGATATTTTTTCAAATCTAGCCGTATCAATTTCAACTGGTTTTACTATTTCAACTGGTTGACAAGATAGAGTAACAAACAAAATTAAAATAAAACTATTTTTTAAGTACATAAATTAATATCGCTTGTTGAATATACATTCTATTTTTTGCTTGTTGTAATACAACAGAATTTTTACCATCAAGAACATCTGAGGTTACTTCCTTCCCTCTTTTTGCAGGTAAACAATGCATAAATATTGCATTATTTGATGCATTACTCATAATTTTCTTATTCACAGTAAAATTTTTGAAATATTTAGTTTTATTATTTTTTTCACCCATTGAAACCCAAACATCAGTCATTACACAATTTGATTTTTTTACACCTTCAAAAGGATTATCAAAATAATTTAAATTTTTATTCTTAAATTTTAGGAATTCATTTTTGTAATTTTTAAAAATATTATGTGGTACAACTACATTAAGTTTAAAATTATAAATATTTTGTAAATGAATTAGTGAGCGTAAAACATTGTTGTAGTCTCCTATCCAAACAATACTGCAATTTTTATAGTTTTTAAAATTTTCTAGCAAGGTTAAAAAATCACCAAGTATTTGACAGGGATGACTAAATTCAGTTAGGCCATTAATTATTGGAATAATATTTTTTTTGCTTAAATTTACTATTTGTTTGTGATTATTATTTCTTATCATTACACAATCAATATATTGACTTAAAACACTTAGAACATCTTCAGATTTTTCTCTTTTATTATCAAAGCCAATATCATTACTTTGTAATTCTAAAACAGAACCGCCTAATTTTTTCATTCCTACATTGAAACTTAATCTCGTTCTTAGTGATTGTTTTTCAAAAATTAAACCGAGAGTTTTATCTTTACAAGATAAAGAATATTTTTTTGGATTTTTTTTAATTTTTTTAGCCAGTGAAATTATTTCATCAATTTCTTTTTTTTTAAAATTATTTATATCAATAAAATGTTTCATCTTGATAATTCCTTCAAGCTTCTTTTAATTATAGCAATTGATTTATCAATTTCTTTATAAGATACAATAAGTGGTGGTGCTAGTCTTACTGTATTATCTGCAGCTGGTACATTTAATAATTTATTTTTTTTAAGTTGTTCAGAAAAATCTATATTACTAATATTTGTTTTAATTCCTAATAAAAGTCCTGCACCTCTAACCTCTGAAATAATATTAGAAGTTTTCTCTAATTCTTTTAAATTTTTCCAAAAATATCTAGCAGTTTTATCAATCTTTGAAAGAAATGTTTTATTAGAGATAACTTTTAAAACTTCTAAACCTACACTCATAGCTAACGGATTACCACCATAGGTTGATCCATGACTACCCTTAGTCATTGCAACACATGCTTTGTTTGTTGACATACAGGCTCCAAGTGGAAAACCCGATCCTATACCTTTTGCTACAGACATAATATCAGGTTTTATTTTTGCCCATTCATGTGAGAATAATTTACCTGATCTGCCAAATCCACATTGAACTTCATCAAAAAAAAGTAAGATGTTATTTTCGTTACAAATTTTTCTTAATAATTTTAAAAAACTTAGATGAGCAGGACGAATACCTCCTTCTCCTTGAATTGGTTCAATTATAATACCAGCTATTTTTTTATTTATTGCCGATATTAATTTTTTTTCATTATTGAATTCAATTTGTTTAAAGCCTTTGAGCATAGGACCAAAGCCATTAGAGTATTTTTTATTTTTTTGTGCTGAAAGTGCACCATAAGTTCTTCCATGAAATGCGCCATCAAAAGTTATAATCTCTGTTTTTTTAGTCTTGTGATATGAATGATACCCTCTAATTATTTTAATTCCACATTCAATAGATTCAGTTCCAGAATTAGTAAAAAAAACTTTGTCTGCAAAAGAATTTTTACAAAGTAAATTTGCAAAATGTTCTTGTTTTTTAATTTTATATAAATTTGATACATGCCAGAGTTGTTTAGATTGCTTATTCAGTGCTTCTATTAGTTTAGGATGACAATGACCAAGAGAGTTTACAGCTATTCCGCTTGCAAAATCTAAATATTTTTTGTTTTGACTAGTGTATAAATAACATCCTTTTCCTTTTACAAATTCAAGAGTTTTATTGCCATAAGTTGGCATAACATTTGATAACTGTTTGCTAAACATATTTAAAATTTAATTTTATATCCTTTGTGAAACATAAAATAGCATATTAAAATTAATATAATATTAATAATTATTAAGAATATTGATCCATGAATTAATGAGCTATCAGAAATACCTGTAAAAGCATATCTGAAACCATCAATATTATAAAAAAATGGATTAAATGAGGAAACTGTCTGCCAAAATTCAGGAAGTCTTGAAATTGAATAAAATGTTCCTGATAAAAAAGTAAGAGGTAAAACAATAAAATTAGTAATACCTTGTTGCTGATCCCATTTATCTGCCCAAATACCAACAACTGTTCCCAAAGTTCCCATCATTGTGCATCCCATTAATGTAAAAAATAATAGTGCTATATAAGAATGCACATGAAGTGGTACGAATATCATAACTCCTAAAGTTGTTACTATGCCACACACAACGCCCCTGCAAACTGATCCAATTATAAATCCAAATGCTAATTCAACATTGTTCAATGGAGCCATTAATATGTCTACAATATTTCCTTGAAATTTAGATTGACCAATACTTGATGCCGAATTAGCAAAAGAATTTTGCAACATAGTCATCATTATAAGACCAGGTGCAATGAAATAAGGAAGTTCAATACCATTTATAGAATTTACGGATCTACCTAGAGCTAAACTAAATACGGCTAAAAATAATAAAGAGCTAATAGCTGGCCCAATCACAGTTTGTATTCCAACTTTTAAGAACCTAAAGACTTCTTTTTTTATTAATGTAAGAAAACAAAGATAATTATAGTAAATCATATTAGGAGTTTTCTTTTAATATATTTAAATTATTTGTATATTAATTTAGTGGACGAAAAAAAACTCTTAAAATATGCGGTTGATTACTTAAGTAAATATGATTCCTCAAAGAATAATTTAGTTAGTGTACTTAAAAGAAAAATTTTAAGATTAAATGTAACAAATTTTGAGAAAAAAAAACTCATAGATACTATCGAAAATATAATTTTAAAATTAGAAAAAAATAAATTTATTGATGATGATAGATATAGCTCAACAAAAATTGTTTCTTTATCAAATTCTGGAAGATCTAAGAATTTTATTTTTAATTATTTGATAAAAAAAGGAGTGGATAAATCTCAAATTCAAAATAATTTGAATATAGTGCAACAAGATAACGATAATTGGGAATTAGAGTCAGCAAAAATATTTGCTAAGAAAAAGAAATTGTTAGAAAAAAATGAAAGCTATGAAAAAAAATTAGCAAAAATGGCAAGAGCTGGATTTAGCTATGATATATGTAAAAAAATATTAGGTTAACTTTCCTTAATATGAATCTTACCTTCTAATAATCTAGCAATCTGCTTAGTTGTTTCAAATCTTTCAAATGAAATTCTGATGATTGCAGTCAAAGGTGCTGCAAGTAGAACTCCAATAAAACCCCAAATCATTCCCCAGAAAATTAACGATAAAATAATCGTAATTGGATGTAATCCAAAACTCTCACCAAAAATTTTAGGTTCTATAAAATTTCCAACTATTTGATGAACAATTGTAGGCAAAATTATAATTAATACAACTAATGTTGGATCATTATACTGAAGGAAAGCAATTGGTAATGGAAGTAAAACAGCTATTACAGAACCAATCACTGGGATAAAATTTAAAATAAATGTTAAGCTACCAAAAATGAAGGCTAATTCTAAACCTAAAAACCAATAAATTAATCCTGCGGCAATACCAGTGAAAGCTGATGTTAAAAATTTTGTAAAAATATATTTTTTTACTAATCTAATAATGTCATTCCACTCATCAGAGGTATTCTTAGGAGGAGTGCCAAGTAATAAAAAAAGAGTAATTATTACAACCAGGAGAAACTTTGAAATAAAATTCGCGCTATTACTTAATATAGTTGCAGCCCAATTAGTAATAGGTAACTCTGCAATTGTATTTCTGATTGTTTCTCTATCGATATCAATTTCGAATTCTTGAAGCTGTATTATGACTGCCTCTATTAGAATAATTACCTTTTGATTATAATCATCCGCTGACTCTAAAAAAGTTGCTACTGAAGAAACAATAAATGGTACAATAATTGAAAATAATAGTACAATTAAACAAATACTTATAAAAACTGCAATAAATCTATGAACGCGAAGATTAATAGTCTGAAAATCTATTATTGGATCAATTAAAATTCTTAAAAGAAGTGCTAATACAAATGGAACCATTATAGGTTGAGAAAAATTTAAAATAAATGCGACAGCAATACTAGCTAATATAAAAAGTGAGCCAGAAATTACACGATTACTTTCGTTCATTATTTTTTAGTAGATTGAGGATTAAAAATCTCAGTTTTTTCGTCAGATAATTTTTCAACATAAAGTGATTGGCTTGGAAACGCAAAACCTGCTTCGTTATTTTCAACAATTTCAATTATTTTTACAGCAAGAGTTTCTTTAATTTTTAAAAATTCAGCCCAATCATTCGTCACAGTAAATGTTTGTACTAACATATCAATAGAACTATCAGAAAAACTATCTATTCGAACATAGAAACTTGCATTTTGATTTTTTGCAAAGTTATCATCTTTCTCAATTAAAGAATTTATTTCATCTCTAATTTTTTTTAATTGATCAATTGTTGTTCTGTACTCTAATCCAATTAACCATCTTATGCGTCTATGATGTCTTCTGGTATAATTCGTAACAGACTGCTCAGCAAATTTATAGTTTGGCACCATTACTGGTGTTGTATCAAATCTTCTAACAAGGGTAGATCTAAATCCAATTTGCTCGACAACTCCTTCAACTTCACCTGAAACTAGTATTATATCCCCAACTGTGAATCTTTTTTCCATTAGGATCATAATACCACTAATTAAATTCTTAAATAAATCTTGAGCACCTAATGCAACTGCTACACCAAATAATCCCAATCCTGCAATTACTGGCCCAACTCTAATGCCCCACAATTCTAAAATTGCTACAGCGCCAAGAACAATAACAAGAATTTTTAAACCTTTAAGTGTCCAATCAACTAAAGGTTTTGAAATTTTTGACTCAAAGTTTTTTATTACAAATGAAAATGGTATAATCAATTGATGCAGTAGCCAGAATATAAAAATTGTTATTAAAGATCTGTTTAGTAAATCTAAAAAATCTTGATTATTATCAGAAACATCCAAGTACGAAGAAGCTATAAAAAAACCTAAAACAACAGGAAGAAATTTTAATGGTCCATCAAGTACTTCAATAACAGCATCATCAATTTGATTGGAAGTTTTTGAAACAATTCTTGATAATCGATTAAGAATAAATCTAGCTATTAGCCTTCTGAGTAAATAAAAAAGTAGGAAAATTACAAGGCTTACTATGATATCTGTAGCATTTATGCCAAAAACACCATTATTCCAAACATCTAAAAAAAGGTCTGTAAAGCTATTGAATGTTTCCATAAGCGATATATTTAGTACTCACTAACATGAAATTTAAATTTTTACTTGTTTTTTTGATTATGCTTAACTTAAAGAATACATTATTAGCTAATGAAACAGTGAATTTATACGACTTTTCATTTGAAGATATAGATGGTAATCAAGTAAATTTAGAGAAGTTTGCAGGTAAGCCGATTTTAATAGTAAACACAGCTTCAAGATGTGGTTTCACTCCACAGTATGAAGATCTTCAAAACTTATTTATTAACTACAGAAAAAGTGATTTAACAATAATAGCTACAACCAGCAATTCCTTCAATCAAGAATATTTAGATACTGAAGATATTAAAAAAATATGTTTAGTTAATTACGGTGTAGGTTTTGTTACTTCATCACCAATGGATGTTAAAGGTAGTAGTGCCCATCCAATTTATGCCTGGATTGACAACGAGTATAATGAGAAACCAAAGTGGAATTTTTATAAATATCTTTTTGATAGAAATGGACACCTCGTTAAAACTTGGTCTTCTATGACAAAACCAAATAGTACAAAAATTACAAACCTAATAGATCAATTAATTTAAAAAAAAAGGGCAAATAAATTTGCCCTCTTATTATAATTAATTTGTCAAAGGTTACATCATGCCACCCATGCCACCCATGCCGCCCATACCGCCCATACCGCCGCCCATGTCAGGCATGGCAGGTGCTGTAGATTTATCTTCAGGAGCATCAGCTACCATAGCTTCAGTTGTAATTAGTAAACCAGCTACAGATGCTGCATCTTGTAGTGCAGTTCTAACAACTTTAGTTGGATCAATTATACCAGCGTTTACCATGTTGATGTATTTGTCCATTTGAGCATCGTAACCAATATTATGATCTTTACTTTCACGAATTTTACCCGCTACTACTGCACCATCAACACCAGCATTTTCTGCAATTTGTCTCATTGGATTAAAGAGCGCTCTTCTTACTATATCAACGCCAATCTTTTGATCATCATTAGCAGTTTTAACTGATTTCAATGAATTTGTAGCATATGCAAGAGCTGAGCCACCACCAGGTACTATACCTTCTTCAACAGCTGCTCTTGTTGCATGCATTGCATCTTCGACTCTGTCTTTTTTCTCTTTAACTTCAACTTCTGTAGCTCCACCAACTCTGATGACTGCTACACCACCTGCTAATTTTGCAAGTCTTTCTTGAAGTTTTTCTCTATCATAGTCAGAAGTTGTTTCTTCAATTTGTGATCTAATTTGATTACATCTACCTTCAATGTCTTTCTTTTTACCAGCTCCTTGAACGATAGTAGTATTTTCTTTATCAACAACTACTCTTTTAGCAGTACCTAGCATTTCAAGATTAACATTTTCTAACTTAATACCAAGATCTTCACTTATGACTTGGCCCCCGGTTAGAATTGCAATGTCTTCTAACATAGCTTTTCTTCTATCTCCAAAACCTGGAGCTTTAACTGCAGCTATTTTTAGGCCACCTCTTAGTTTGTTTACAACTAAAGTAGCTAAAGCTTCACCTTCAATATCTTCAGCTATAATTAATAGTGGTTTAGTAGATTGAACAATAGATTCAAGCAAAGGTAACATTGGTTGTAAACTTGATAGTTTTTTTTCATGAAGTAACACATAGCAGTCACCAAGTTCGGTGATCATTTTTTCTGCATTAGTTACGAAATATGGTGAAAGATAACCTCTATCAAACATCATACCTTCGACTACGTCAAGTTCGGTATCTAAGCTTTTTGCTTCCTCTACGGTAATAACACCTTCTTTACCAACTTTTTGCATTGCACTTGAAATCATTTTACCAACTTCAGCATCTCCATTTGAAGCAATAGTACCTACTTGAGCAACTTCCTTATCAGTTTTAATTACTTTAGATTTTTTTCTAATTTCATTAACTACTGCTTCTACGGCTAAATCAACTCCTCTTTTGAGGTCCATAGGATTCATTCCAGCTGCTACAGCTTTCATTCCTTCAGTTGCAATTGCTTGTGTTAATACTG
Organism: uncultured Alphaproteobacteria bacterium; assembly: GCA_902575815.1. Taxonomy (GTDB): domain Bacteria; phylum Pseudomonadota; class Alphaproteobacteria; order HIMB59; genus CACPNW01. Next base: position 41,491 of record CACGTA010000008.1, read on the forward strand.
TTGCAGTAGTAGTTCCATCACCAGCAATATCATTAGTTTTACTAGCAACGTCTCTAACCATTTGAGCACCCATATTTTCAAATTTGTCTTTTAATTCTATTTCTTTAGCAACACTTACACCATCCTTGGTTATTCTAGGTGCGCCAAAAGATTTATCCATAACTACATTTCTACCTTTAGGTCCTAATGTAACTTTTACAGCATCAGCTAGCTTGTTAACACCAGTTAACATTTTTGATCTAGCATCTGATCCAAAAAATATATTTTTTGCAGACATTTTTTTATCCTCTCTTAATTTCTATTTCTTTTTTTTACCTGAAGTTATAATTCCCATGATGTCAGACTCTTTCATTATCAGAAAGTCATCACCATTCATTTTTACTTCAGTACCAGACCATTTTCCAAAAAGTATTTTATCTCCTTTTTTGACATCCAAAGGTACTAGTTTTCCAGTTTCATCTCTTGCTCCAGAACCAACTTCTAATACTTCACCTTCCATTGGTTTTTCTTGGGCAGTATCAGGGATAATTATTCCCCCTGCTGTTTTCTGATCAGAGTCCACTCTTTTGACTAGGACTCTATCATGTAAAGGTCTAAATTTCATATTTCCTCTTTTGTTAACTAATTGAAATTAAATCATTTTTTATTAGCACTCTCATTATGAGAGTGCTAGTTATTTAAGCATTATTAAAGTCTATTCAAGAAGAAAACAAAAAAAAATTCGAATTATTTAAAGTTATGATATTTTGAAAAAATGGTATTTTTCAGTGTTTTTTTTAGAACTTTTGGTTTTTTGAGTGCATTATTTATTTTTTTTATAATTATTAATATTTTAATTCATTTTTCAAATAATCTGGAAAAAAAACAGTTCGTAATGACTAACGGTATGCCTAGCTCTAACAATGTTATAGCAAATATTAATTTAAATGGACCAATATTTAATAATAACAATAATGTTCTAGGAAACAATCTTTACGATTATATAGATCCGGCACAGGTAAGATCTTATTTAAAAGAATTAAAAGAACTAAAAATAAAGGCTCTAATTATAAACATTAATTCTCCAGGGGGAACAGTGAGTGCTACTGCAGAATTGGAACAAAATATTCATGAGTTTAAGAAAAGTACAAATACTAAAGTATATTTTTATACAAAAGAAATTCTAGCATCTGGTGGATATTGGGTTGCAACTACAGGTGATAAAATATTTGCATCTTATGGATCAATTATAGGTAGTATAGGAGTCAGTGGACCAAGTTGGTTCTACTATAATACACCAACAAGTCTATCCTCAGGGATCTTTGGACAGACAATTGAAAGTAAAGATGGAATCGAAGTTTTTAAACAAAATGCTGGAGAAGGAAAAGATTTGTTTAATCCATTTAGACGACCTAAAACTGATGAAATCAACCATTTACAAAATATCGTTGATGATGTTTATACTGATTTTATTAAAAAAGTTTCTAAAAGTCGTAAAATTGAAATTTCTTATATAAAAAATAATGTTGGAGCTTTA
>CACGTA010000009.1 GCA_902575815.1 uncultured Alphaproteobacteria bacterium
ATTATTAAATTGTTTAAAAGGATGTATTGCACCGGAAGAATTAATTATATTGTCACCATATAAACCATCATGATTTGGAGCTATAATATAAGAAAAGTTTTTTGAAGAAATTTTTGGATTTTGAATATGAATATTAATAATATTTGGAAATTTTTTTTTAAGATAGATTGATAGGTAAACACTTTTTCTTCCACAACTTATAACTAAATCAGGTATCTCATCTATTGGTAACTTATTTTTAAATAACCAACTAAAAATAGGAAGTATCCCAGGCTGTAATTTACTCCAAGGAAAAATTATTTCAGTTTTAATTTCCTTTATATTTACACTCAATTCATTTGCTAAACCTTTAGTCTGACTTATCATTCCTTGTGAACCATCAGTTAATGACCAAATTTTAGGATTGTCTATATTCAAATGTATTTTACTGATAATATTGTATAACTTTTTAAACCTTTAGGACTATTGATTTCAACATTATCTTCTTCTGTTTTGCCAATTAGACCTCTTGCTAAAGGACTTGTAATAGAAAGTTTTTTATTTTCAATATCAGATTCGTATTCTCCAACAATTTGATACTCTTGTTTTTCTCCACTTTCATCATCTTCTATTTCAACAGTTGCACCAAATTTTATATCATCACCTGCAACTGATTTTACATCTATTACCTCTGCTTTACTAATAGCGCTCTCCAAATCTATAATTCTTCCTTCAATTAAACTTTGTTGTTCTTTAGCATATTGATATTCCGCATTTTCAGACAGATCACCATGACTTCTAGCCTCAGCAATTGCTTCAATTATTTTTGGTCTATCCTCAGATGTTAATTTTTTTAGTTCATCTTGTAATCTTGTATAACCCTCAGTAGTCATAGGAATTTTATTCATAAGATGATGATGATTTATTTACTTTTTATAGTCAATAAAATTAATTTATAGTTTGAAGACTTTTTATTGTGAATTCTTGAGTTTTCATATGTTCAATAGCATCAACAGCAACTTTTGCTCCAGCTATTGTCGTGTAATATGGAATATTATACATTAAGGATGTCCTTCTAATACTATAGCTATCTCTTATAGATGATTGAGTTTTTGTTGTATTAATTACTAGCTGAATTTCATTTTTAATTAATGAGTCAACTACATGAGGATTACCTTCTTTTACTTTATTTACTATTTTTGTCTTAATGTTGTTAGTATTTAAGTATTCAGCAGTCCCTTTAGTTGCAAGTAGATTAAAATCTAATTCTTTTAACTTTTGCGCTATCTCAATAATGAACTTTTTATTATCATTATCTATTGAGATAAAAACCGTCCCTTTAGATGGAAGAATATTACCACAAGCTATTTGACTTTTTATATAGGAAGATAAAAAGGTTTCATCTATTCCCATAACTTCTCCGGTAGATTTCATTTCAGGACCTAATATTAGATCAACTCCATCAAATTTATTGAAAGGAAAAACAGATTCTTTTACATTAAAGTTTTTTAATTCATTAATTTTATAATCATTCAAAATTGAATTAAGATTTTCCCCGACCATTACTTTTGCTGCAATTTTTGCGACTGGAATGCCTTTTGATTTAGCAACAAATGGTACAGTCCTGCTGGCTCTTGGGTTTACTTCTAAAACATATATTTTTTTATTTTTAATTGCTAATTGAGTATTCATTAATCCAACAACATTAATTTCATTTGCAATTTTTGATACCCATTCAATTATTTTATTCTGAGTTTCTTTACTAACTGAATAGGGGGGTAAGGAACAAGCACTATCTCCAGAGTGAATTCCTGCCTCTTCTATGTGTTCCATAATCCCAGCTATAAATATTTCTCCATTTTTATCTCTAATGATATCTACATCTATTTCTTTGGCATTCTCAAGATATTCATCAATCAAAATTACATTATTTGAAGAAACTTCAAGAGCTTCATTAGAAAATGATTCTAAATTATCTTTATCATATGCGATTTGCATAGCTCTTCCTCCAAGTACATATGAGGGTCTAACTAAAACAGGATATCCAATTTCTTCAGCTTTTTCTAAAGTTTGAGCTACCGTATTTGCAAAAGCATTTTTTGGTTGAGCAATTTTTAGTTTTATTAATATTTCACTGAATCTATCTCTATCTTCAGCTAAATCTATTGCTTCAGTTGATGTTCCTATAACTTCTATTCCAGCTTCTTCTAATTCTTTTGCAATTTTTAAAGGAGTCTGGCCTCCAAATTGAACTAACACACCAAGAACATTTCCATTACTTTTTTCTTTATTGTAAATTTCAATAACACTTTCAGCTGAAAGTGGTTCAAAATAAAGTCTATCAGCAGTATCATAGTCAGTTGAAACTGTTTCTGGGTTACAATTTATCATTATTGTTTCAATGCCCTTTTCTTTCAATGCATAGACAGCATGTACACAGCAATAATCAAATTCAATGCCTTGACCTATTCTATTAGGGCCACCTCCAAGAATTATTACTTTGTCTTTTGATGTAGGATTTGCTTCACAGAATTTAGTATTTTCAAAATCCCAATCGTAAGTAGAATAAAGATATGGAGTTTTAGAACTAAATTCACCTGCACAAGTATCAACTAGTCTGAAGACAGGATTAATATCATTATTAGTTCTAAATTTTCTTAATTCGTTTTCTTTAATACTTAATATTGATGAGATTTTACTATCCGAGAAGCCTATTTTCTTAGCATATAATATTATATCTTTATTGAGGCCTTTTTCTTTTAAGGTTTTTTCAAAATCAATTATTGTTTTAATTTGATATAAAAACCATTTATCATATTTTGTAGTTTGATTTATTTCATCAACTGTTAATCCAATCCTTAGGGCTTCACCTACAACTAACAAACGTTGCGAAGATTGTATTTTAAGTTCATTCAAAATAGTATTTTTATCATTTGAGCTAAGTTTTGGTTTATCAAAACCAGTTAGACCGTACTCAAGAGAATTAAACCCTTTTTGGATTGATTCATTAAAAGATCTACCTATACTCATTGCCTCACCAACTGATTTCATGGATGTTGTTAAGTCAGAATTAGCACCAACAAATTTTTCAAAAGTAAATCTTGGAATTTTAGTTACAACATAATCAATAGTTGGCTCAAAACTTGCTGGTGTTGTCGTAGTAATATCATTTTCAAGTTCATCTAAAGTATAACCTATAGCTAATTTTGCAGCAATTTTTGCTATTGGAAAACCTGTAGCTTTTGATGCTAACGCAGAAGATCTACTAACTCTCGGATTCATTTCAATGACATTAATTTCTCCATCTTCAGGATTTATTGCAAATTGAACATTTGACCCGCCAGTATCAACACCTATTTTTCTGAGAACCTTAATGCTAGCATTCCTTAAAATCTGATATTCTTTATCAGTTAATGTTAAGGATGGAGCTACTGTAATGCTATCTCCAGTATGAATACCCATTGGATCAACATTTTCAATTGAGCAAACAATAATACAATTATCTTTATTATCTCTAACAACTTCCATCTCAAATTCTTTCCAACCTGAAACAGATTTTTCAATAAGTATCTGATTTGTTGGGCTAGCATTTAAACCTCTATTACATAAATCAATAAAAGCCTCATCATCATAGGCAACACCACCTCCAGTTCCTCCAAGTGTAAAACTTGGTCTTATGACAAGAGGTAAATTTAATTCATTTTTTACTCTTTTTGACTCTTCAATAGTGTTAACCACGTAACTTTTAGGACAGCTCAAACCAATTTCTTTCATAGCATCTTTAAATTTTTGTCTATCCTCAGCTAATTCTATTGCTGTTGGATTAGCTCCAATCATTTTTACTCCGTGTTTTTCAAGTATACGATTATTAAAAAGTTCCATTGAAACGTTTAAAGCAGTTTGCCCTCCCATAGTTGGAAGAAGAGCATCTGGTTTTTCGATTTCGATTATTCTTTCTATAAATTCTTTAGTTATAGGCTCAATATAAGTTTGATCAGCTAATTCTGGATCAGTCATTATTGTTGCAGGATTTGAATTAATTAATACAATTTTGTAACCTTCATCTTTGAGAGACTTACATGCCTGAGCACCAGAGTAATCAAATTCACAAGCTTGACCAATAACTATAGGACCTGCACCTACTATTAATATTTTATTTATGTCAGTTCTTTTTGGCATTTTTCTCAATAAGTTTATAAAATTCTTCAAACAAATAATGACTATCATGTGGACCAGGCGACGCCTCTGGATGATATTGAACACTAAATACTGGCAAATGCTTATGCCTCAAACCTTCATTAGTCCCGTCAAATAGTGAAATATGAGTTTCAATTATATCTTTGCCAAAACTATTTCTATCAACTTCAAAGCCATGATTTTGTGAAGTAATTTCAACAATGCCTGTTTTAAGATTTTTGACGGGATGGTTTGAACCTCTGTGACCCTGAAACATTTTTTTAGTCTTTGCATTCAATGCTAATCCTAAAATTTGATGCCCTAAACATATGCCAAATATTGGAATATTATCATCAATTAATTTTTTAATAACATCAACTATTTTATTACCAGTGGCATAAGGATCACCTGGGCCGTTTGATAAAAAAATTCCTGAAGGATTAGTTTCTATTATTTCTTCGTAGCTAGAAAATAAGTTTAATACAGTTGGATTAAGATTAAATTCATTTAGATTTCTTAAAATGTTATTTTTGATACCAAAGTCTAAGCAAGTGACATTATATTTAAATTGGTTTTTAATTGATTTGTTACTTTTCCATATTCCCTTTTTCCAATTATAGTTTTGCTCTGTCGATACTATTTCCGCCAAATCTAAATTTTGAAGACCTTTCCACTCATTTATTTGAGTTTTAAGTTTTTCAATTTTATTTTCACCTTCTCCAAAGTAAATAATTGCGGCCTTTTTAGCTCCCTCAACAGATAATTTCTTAGTTAAGTATCTAGTATCAATTCCAAAAATACATGGAATTTTGTTTTTTAAAAAATATGAATTTAAGTCGTTTTCTGCTCTCCAATTTGAATACTCTGATAATGGCTGATTTATTACACAACCATCAGCGTAGATTTTTTTTGACTCTTGATCTTCTTGATTTGTACCTACAATTCCAACATGTGGAAAAGTAAATGTAATGATTTGTTTTGTATATGAGGGATCTGATAATGCTTCTTGATAGCCTGTTTGAGAGGTATTAAAACAAAGCTCACCAACGGCAGCCTTTTTCTCCCCTAATCCATAACCCCATAAAATTTCACCATTTTCTAATACAAGAGCTGCAGTTTTATTGTGTATATGTGGTTCTTTTTTTAAAACTTCCATTATATTTAGGTGAAGCAAAATGATAGTTAGTAGGCATTTATAACAATGTAGTCAAGGATTAGTTGAAATTAAAAAGAAGAATTATATTATTAAATAAAATTTATTAGGAAGTGAAAAATTATGAGCTTAAAGGATAAAATTGAAAGTAATTATAACAATTCTATCAAAGAAAAAGATAGTAATTCCATCAATACTTTAAGATTAATAAAGAGCGCAATTAAAGATAAGGAGATTTCTCTTAGAGGTAAGCAAGACGCTTTGACCGATTCTGATATTTTAAGTTTACTTCAAAGTTTAGTAAAACAAAGAAAAGATTCTATAGAAGCTTTTGAAAAAGCGAATCGGAATGATCTTATTGAAAAGGAACTAAATGAAATCAAAGTAATAGAAATGTTTTTACCAAAACAAATGGATGAAGATGAAACAACATTGATCATAAAGAATATAATTCAAGAGAATAATTATACATCAATAAAAGAAATGGGTGCCCTTATGAAAATAATTAAGGGAAACTATACTGGAAAAATAGATATGGGTTTAGTAGGAAAAATAGCTAAATCTTTATTGGGCAATTGATGTCATTTTCAAAAAATGATCTTGAATTAATAAAATCAAAAATTCTTCTTTCACAAGAAATAGAAAAAAAAACAAAAGTCATAAAAAAGGGAAAGGATAGTTGGTGTTGTTGTCCATTTCATGATGAAAAAACTCCATCTTGCAAGATAAATGATGATTTAGGTTCATATTACTGTTTTGGATGTGGAGCTAAAGGAGATATATTTACAATATATACAGAGCTTTATAATTTTTCATTCCCAGAGGCAGTAAAAGAATTAGCTCAAAGAGTTGGTATTAGAATAGTTGATAGTTTTGATTCAAATGTTAATAAAAAAAATGATAAAATTTATAAAATTTTAGAAATTTCGACAAAATGGTTTCAAGATAATCTAGCGGCAAATAAAGATTGTCAAAGATATTTAAATACAAGAAATTTATCAGACGAGACTATTAAATTTTTTAAGTTAGGATTTTCTTCTAATTCTAAACAAACTCTTTACCAATTTCTTAAAGAACAAGGTTTTGAAAATAAAGAACTTCTTGAAAGTAATGTTGTAAAGCTAGACAAAAATAACAAGATAAGAGATTTTTTTTATAATAGACTTATGTTCCCAATTACAAATGAATATGGGAAAATTGTTGGATTTGGCGGAAGAGTATTAGATAATTCAAATCCTAAATATATAAATTCACCTGAAAGTGATTTTTTTAAAAAAAGAAATATTTTGTATAATCTTTTTAACGCTAAACAAATTATAAGATCAAAAAAAAATATGTTAATTTGTGAAGGTTATATGGATGTAATAAGTTTGTATGAAAAAAATATTAGAACAGCAGTAGCTCCACTTGGAACTTCTTTAACTGATAGTCATCTTTTATTATCATGGAAATATGTAAATAAACCGACATTGATGTTTGATGGAGATGCATCAGGTTTAAAGGCTTCTTTTAAAAGTGCTATAATGTCCCTACCTTTTTTAACTCCTTCAAAATTATTACAATTTGTTATTCTTCCAAATGAATATGACCCAGATACTTTCATAAATGAATTCTCTTTAAATAAATTTGCAACTTTTTTAAAAAAACCACTTTCAATTGTAGAGTTTATTTTTCAGGAATCATCAAAATTAATTGATTTACAAAAATCTGATAATAAAATTATTTTTGATAATTATATTGATGAATTAGTAAACAATATAAAAGATAGTAAAATAAAATATTTTTATAAAAATGAGTTTAAATCTTTATTTTTTCAAAAATTAAGATCATCTTCTAGTACAAAACAATCTATTAAAATTATTCCAAAAACCAATTCGTTAAAAGATAAACAAATATTCTCTTTTCTTAAAGCTTATTTGAATCATATGAGTTTGAGACATGAGATTTATTCACTTTTAATTGCTTCTGATTTATTGAATGATAATCAATCTGCTTTTTTAGATTTTTTCCATAAATCAGAGTTTTTAGACTCTGATATTGACAAAATTGACTCTGTCCAATTACCTAATAAGTTATCCAAAATATACAAAAATACCAAGGATAATAGTATATTTCAACTTTTCCCTTATGTTAGCGCAGATTATGATCCAGAGGAAGCGATAAAAGAAATTAAAGAATCCATAAATAATTTAAAGACAAGGCTTTCAAATTTGAAAAAAATAAATAAAAGCCTAAATGAGATAGAAATTAACTCTTCATCAATGACTTGGGATGAGCTAAAAAATATCACTTTTAATCTTCACAATAATGAAGAATTATAAGAACAAAATTATGGCAAAAAAGAAGAAAAAAACCGTTAATAAAAAATCAACTGCAATTAAAAAGAAAAATTCCACAAAAAAAAAATTAACTGATAAAAAATTATCTTCCAAATCTTCCAAAAGATCTAAATCAAAAGTAATAAAAAAAACAAAAAAAACTTCAGAAAAAAAAACATCTAAAAAGACTTTAACTAAACCTTCATCAGAAGTTAAGGCAAAAAAAATCCCAAAAGCAATTTCAGGTTTTGATGATAAAATAAAAGAAATATTTGCTAAGCTAATAAACAAACATAAGATCGATGGAATTTATACACAAAAAATAATTGAAAAAGCTATACCAAAAAAATTCAGACTTGAAGAAAATATTAAAAAATTTAACAATCTAATAACCACTAATAATATTAAAATTTATTCTGAAGAAGAAGCTAAAGAACTTATATCTTTAGCTAAAGAGCAAAGTTCTAAATCTGAAGATGACTCTGAAGATCAAGAAAAAAAACAAACTGGAAAAACTGATGATCCAGTAAGACTATATTTAAGAGATATGGGAGCTGTCGAGCTTCTTAGTAGAGAAGGTGAAATTGCTATTGCAAAAAGAATTGAAGCTGGAAGAGAAAAAATGATTGGTGCTATTTGTGAAAGTCCTATGACAATTAGATCAATTATCAACTGGAAAGATTCAATAAAAGATGGAACTATGCTTTTAAGAGATATTGTAGACTTAGAAGCTACCTATGACATGTCAGATATTTCAGAATCTAAACTTGAAGATACACTCAAGTTAATTGAAAGTGGTGGAGATGAAAAGGAAAATGATAAAAAAAATAAAGATAAAGATAAAAGTAATGAAGATAATAATGAAGATAGTCAACAACAAGAAGATGATGAAGACGATAGTTTAAATGTTTCTCTAGCAGCTATGGAAGAAAAACTTAAACCAAAAGTATTAAGTGATTTTAATGATATTACAAAACTTTTCAAAAAACTTCAAAAACATAGTCAAGACTTAATAAATGCAGATAAAAAGAATGAAAAAAATTTTAAATCATTAGAAAAAAAATATTTGAAAATACAAAAAGAAATGGTTGCGGCTATGAAAGCTGTACACTTTAATTCAACAACTATTGAAGCTCTAATGGAAGCATTATACGAATTAAACAAAAAACTCTTATTACGTGAAGGAAAAATGCTTCGTATGGCTACTAATGCAGGTGTTAAAAGAGAAGATTTTATAGAACAGTACTTAAACTTTAATTTTGAAAAAAACTGGATACAAAGTTTATTAGCTACCAATGATAAGAATTGGGAAAAGTTTATTAATAGAAATCATTTAGAAATTAATAAAAATATTGAAGAAATTAGAGAAATTCAAACTGCTGCAGAACTACCTCTGTCAGAGTTTAGAAGAATTGTTGGAACCGTTCAACAAGGTGAGAGGTCAGCAAATAGAGCAAAAAAAGAAATGATAGAATCAAATTTAAGATTAGTTATTTCTATAGCAAAAAAATATACAAATAGAGGACTTCAATTTTTAGATTTAATTCAAGAGGGAAATATCGGTTTAATGAAAGCTGTAGATAAATTTGAATATAGAAGAGGGTATAAATTTTCTACATACGCAACTTGGTGGATTAGACAAGCTATTACAAGATCTATTGCAGATCAGGCTAGAACAATAAGAATACCTGTGCATATGATTGAGACAATTAATAAAATTGTTAGAACTACAAGACAAATAATGTCTGAAATCGGCAGAGAACCTACACCTAATGAATTAGCAGATAGATTACACATGCCATTAGATAAAGTTAAAAAAGTATTAAAGATTGCTAAAGAGCCTATAAGTTTAGAAACACCTGTCGGAGATGAAGAAGATAGTTCTTTGGGTGATTTTATTGAGGATAAAAATGCACTTATTCCAATCGATGCTGCTGTGAAAAGTTCATTACGTGACACAACAACAAGAATTTTATCTTCTTTAACTCCAAGGGAGGAAAGGGTTTTGAGAATGAGATTTGGTATTGGCATGAATAGTGATCACACCTTAGAAGAAGTAGGACAACAATTTAGTGTTACAAGAGAAAGAATTAGACAAATAGAGGCAAAAGCATTAAGAAAATTAAAACATCCTACTAGAGCAAGAAAACTTAAAACTTTCTTAGACGAATAATGAAATTAACCTTACTTGGAACAGGGTGTCCAAGCGTTGATTATAAAAGATGTGGTTCTGCTAATTTAGTAAGTACAAAGAGCACAACAATATTAGTTGATTGTGGCTCAGGTGTTACCCAACGGTTAAATCAAGCAAAAATATCATCAGCTAATATTGATGCACTTTTTTTAACACACTTGCATTCTGATCATGTTGTTGACCTTTATCAACTAATTATATCATCTTGGCATTCATACAGAATTAAACCATGGAAAATATATGGACCAAAAGGCACTAAAAAATTTGTTACAAAAATAATGGCCGCATGGGCTGAAGAGAGGAAACAAAGAATTTTATATGAATCTCGAGCTTCAGTAAAAGCCTTTGATATAAAGATTACTGAATTTAGTTCTACAGGTATATATTCTTTTAAGGATCTAAAAATAAAATATTTTGAAGTCGATCATAAGCCAGTAAAATACGCATATGGTTTTTCATTTTTTAATAAATCAAAAAAGCTTACTATTAGTGGAGATACAAGACCATGCGAGAATTTAATGAAATTTGCACATAAATCTGATGTTCTGCTACACGAAGTTTTTATTGAAGGGGAGATTAAAGAGACAAATAAGATGAGAACTAAAAAAACTCTTCATAATGTGAAGAAATATCATACATCTTCTTCTCAAGTTGGTAAAGTTGCATTCATTACAGGATGTAAAAAACTAGTATTGACTCATTTTGTGCCAACACGTTTTAATGTTTCTAGACTAAAAAAAATCGTTAGAAAGGATTTTGGTAAAGATCCAATAATTGGAAAAGATTTATTAAAAATCAATATTTAGTTTTAAATTTAATAATTAATTATATTTAGGTAAATAATTACCATGAGCTTCAATCATTTTATCAGTCATATTAAATATCTCATCAATTGTTAAATTAGACCCTGTTAAAGGATCAAGCATAGCAGCATGATAGATATATTCCTTTTTTTTAGTTAATGCTGCTTCAGCTGTTAATATCTGAACATTTATGTTAGTTCTCATTAAAGCTGCCAATTGTTCTGGTAATTTTCCAATTTTTTGAGGATTAAAACCATTTGAATTAATTGTACATGGAACTTCAACACAACAATCTAACGGTAAATTCTTAATGTAATCTTTATTTTCTACGTTTGCATTTATTGTAATCTCATTATTATTTACTACTCCATCAATAATATAAGATGCATATTCATTACTTCTTTTAAGTGGTTGATCATAAATTGGAGACATGTCTTTTTCCAAATCATTCCATAATTTAATATTATTTTCACATCTATCTATGTATTCCTCTATAGGAATTTTATATTTCTCAATTACATCACTTCTATTTTTTTTGATAAACCATGGAACATATTCAGCAAAGTGTTCACTTGATTCTGTAACAAAATATCCAAATCTTTTTAAAATCTCATATCGTACTTTTTCATAGAGAATTTTATTAGACTCATTATCTACCATATTACTTCTGGAGGACTCTGCTTGATCACTAACAATTTTATCAGCTAAAAATTTTAATTTTGGATATAAATCTTCATTAGGCTTTCCTTTTATTTTTTTTTCAAATTTTTGATAAAAAGCCATATGATTTATACCGGCACATAGATATTCGATATTGTTAATATCTTCATTTAAATCTTTTGCTAACATTTCAGCAGTTCCTTGTACTGAGTGACATAATCCCATTACTTTAAGTTCAGGAAATGCTTTGTTGATAGCAATCATATTTGAACACATAGGGTTAACGTATTGTAACCAAATAGCTTTTGGACAAATTTCTGTTATGTCTTTTGCAATATCCAGCAACACAGGAATTGTTCTAAGCCCCCTCATTATGCCACCGATTCCCAATGTGTCTGCTATAGTTTGTTTTAAACCAAATTCATTTGGAATTTTAAAATCAATAATTGTAGATGGATTATAACCACCAACTTGAATTGTGGTTTGCACAAAATCTGCACCTTTTAAAGATTCTTTTCTATCTGTGTGAGATGTTATTTTAGGAGAAGCTTCTAATTTTTTTGAAATAAGTTTTAATAAATCATGTGAAGCTTTCAGTCTGACAGGATCTATATCATGAAGAGCTATCTCCATATTCTTAAAATGATCAATTGATAAGATATCCGTTACTATATTTTTTGTAAATACTGCGCTTCCTGCACCAATAATAGTTAGTTTAGTCATTAAATTTATGTATAATCAAAAAAATCATATTACTAAATTTTTTTTTTGTATATAAGGCTTTTTAGGGCTCTTAGCTCAGTTGGTTAGAGCGCCCCGCTCATAACGGGGTGGTCCGGGGTTCAAGTCCCTGAGGGCCCACCAAATTTTCTTTATTAGTTTAAATTAAGTATTTTAAAAATACCCCGATATGTTACTAAAACCTATTAATTTTCGGGAGGAAAAATGAAAAAATTATTAACTTTAGTAATTTTATTTACCTCAACTATAGCCACTGCTGGTACGTTAGTTATTAATTCAAATCAGTCAGGTGAAGATGCTAAAGCAGCTTTTGATCAATATGTTGCAGATTTTTCTGCAGCTCATCCAGAAGTTACAGTTGTTGTAAATGAATTCGAACACGAAGCTTACAAGGTTGCAATCAGAAATTTTTTAACATCAGAGGTTCCTGATGTTGCTATCTGGTTTGCAGGAAACAGAATGAAATATTTTGTTGATCAAGGTTTATTTGCAGACGTATCTGATGTTTGGTCAGAATATGGATTAAATGAATCTATGGCTTCATCAAAAGGTTCACTGACAGTAGATGGAAAACAATATGGTGTGCCATGGGGATATTATCAGTGGGGAATGTACTATAGAAAAGATATCTTTGATGAGTTAGGCATAAACACACCTCGTGATTTTGATGAATTAAAGTGGGTATGTGCTATGCTTAAAAAAAATAATTATGCTCCTATAGCAATTGGTACGAAATTTCTTTGGACCGCTGCAGGTTGGTTCGATTATTTAAACCTTAGAATCAATGGTTATCAGTTTCATATGGACCTTACAGCTGGAAAAGTTAGCTATGAAGATCCAAGACTAGATGATGTATTTGATAAATGGGCTGAGCTTGTAAATGGAGGTTGTTTCTTAGAAGACCACGCTTCTTATTCTTGGCAAGATGCTCAATCAACAATGATTAATGGTGAATCAGCAATGTATCTACTTGGTAACTTTATTACAGGAAACTTTAAAGCTGCAGAAATGTTAGATAAGGTAGACTATTTCCAATTTCCAAAAATTTACGATGGAGTAGGAATGGCTGAAGATGCACCTACTGATACTATGCATATTCCTGCAGGAGCAAAAAACATTGAAGATGCTAAAAAATTCTTAGGTTTTATGTCTAACCCAGAAGCAGCATCTAAATGGGCTAAATCTAGAAGTTTCTTAAGTCCAAATGCAAATGCTGAACCTCCATCTGATAGATTTCAAAAGATGGGCTTCAAAGTTTTAAATGAAGCTAGTGGTATTGCTCAATTCTTTGATAGAGATGCTAACCCTGATATGGCTAAAACTGCAATGGAAGGTTTCCAGGAATTCATGGTTAAACCAGACAGAGAGGCTAAGATCAGAGCTAGACTTGAAAGAGAGAGAGAACGTATCCACGGATCTCTATAAAAATAAAATTGAGAGGCGAATAAAATTTCGCCTCTCTGTATTAATATTTATATTTAGCATTGATTATTTAAATTTTTAATAAAGATAGTAATTATGAGTTTTTGGGAAAGAAATCAGTTAAAATTAGCACCTTTTTTATTTTTAACACCAGCGGTAAGTCTTTTTTTACTTTTTGTTATATATCCAATTATTGACTCAATTTGGGTAAGTTTTCATGATTGGTCTGGAGTTGCAAGATATGCACTTAATGAAGATGGTACTTACAAAAACTTTAAATGGGTTGGTTTTCAAAACTATATTGATTTATTTACTTACGATGATGAATTTTATGTTTCTTTATTAAACAATCTTAAGTGGTTTATATTTAGCTTACTTGCAATTCCATTAGGCTTATTGTTGGCTCTATTCTTAAATCAAAATATTTTTGGGATGAGGTACATTAAATCCTTTTTTTATTTCCCCTTCGTAATTAATGCTGTTGTTATAGGTGTAATATTTTCATGGTTCTATAATCCTAAATATGGTTCGTTAGCTTACCTACTAAATATTTTCGGATTAGATCCGATACCTGTTCTTTCAGATGAAGTTTTAGCAACCTACGGAATAATTGCTGCATCATTTTTCCCAGGAATAGCATACACAATGATATTATACATAACTGGTTTGACATCTGTAAGTAAAGAGATGGTAGAAGCAGGAAGAATAGACGGTGCTTCAGGCTTAACAATGTTATGGCACATAATTATACCTCAGTTAAGGCCAGCAACTTTAATTGCCGTTGTTGTTACTATTGTTGGAGCTTTAAGAAGTTTTGATTTAATTGCTGTAATGACGCTTGGAGGCCCCTGGGGTAGTACTAAAGTTTTAGCATACAAAATGTATGAAGAAGCATTATTTAATTTTCGTATGGGATATGGTGCTGCAATAGCAGTAATACTTTTTTTATTAATGAGTATTTATATAGCTTGGTTTTTATATAGATTGTTTAAACAAGAAAAAGGTGAAAAATAATGTTTCCAACACCTATTCAAAACTATTCATTAACAACAAATATAATTTATAGAATTTTACTAGGAGTTACACTTTTCATATGGCTGCTTCCATTAATAGCCGTGATGTTAACTTCAATTAGAACATTTGAAGATATTTTGGTTGGAGATTATTGGAGTTGGCCAGAAGAAACTGCAATAATTTCAAATTATACTGCTATTTTTGAAAGTGGTAAAATGTCGAGATTTTTTTTGAATAGTGTCATAATAACCTTACCAACAGTTTTTGGTACTCTGTTTCTTAGTTCTATGGCAGGATATTCACTAGCAGTTCATAAATTTAAATTAAATCTTCTTCTTTTTTGTATGTTTATAGCTGGTAATTTTGTTCCATTTCAAATTTTAATGATACCTGTAAGAATGCTTACAATAGATTTAGGTATTTATAACTCACACTTTGGGTTAATTATTTTTCATATTGCTTTTCAGACTGGATTTTGTACATTCTTCTTAAGAAATTTTATTAAAGAGTTACCATTTGAATTAATTGAAGCTGCTAGAGCTGATGGTGCTTCAGAGTGGCTAATTTATAGAAAAATAATTTTACCTTTACTGACTCCTTCTTTAGCGGCTCTTGGAGTTCTAGAATTTACTTTTATTTGGAATGATTATTTTTGGGCATTAATATTAACACAAGGAGATAATGTTAAGCCGATCACTATTGGATTAGATATGCTTAGAGGACAATGGGTTGCTACATACAATTTAATTGCGGCAGGTTCAGTTTTAGCAGCCTTACCTCCAGTAATAATGTTTTTTGCAATGCAAAGACATTTTATAATGGGTTTAACTTTTGGAGCAGTTAAAGGATAATTAGTTGCAATTAAATTCTTAAAATATAAAAGAACTTAATGTCTTTAATTTCACTTAGACAACTTTTAGATCATGCAGCTGAAAATAATTATGGTGTACCTGCATTTAATGTAAATAATTTAGAAGCAATAAGAGCAATAATGGAAGGGGCTAAAGAATTGAATAGTCCCGTAATACTTCAAGCTTCAGGTGCTGCACGGAAATATGCTGGACCAATCTTTGTGAAAAAACTAGTTGAAGCAGCAATGGATGAATTTTCAGAAATTCCAACAGTTTTGCACCAAGACCATGGTGGTTCTCCAAAAGACTGTAAAAACTGCATAGAACTTGGTTTTACATCTGTGATGATGGATGGTTCACTTTTAGATGATCAAAAAACACCTTCAGATTTTGAATATAATGTAAGAGTTACAAAAGAAACAACTAATATGGCTCATGCATTAGGAGTTTCAGTCGAAGGGGAGATAGGCTGTTTAGGCTCTTTAGAGACTGGAACAGGTGAAAAAGAAGATGGAGTTGGTGCTGAAGGTAAACTTGATCATGATCAACTATTAACTGATCCTGATGAAGCTGCAGATTTCGTTAAAGCTACAAATGTTGATGCATTAGCTATTGCTATTGGTACAAGCCATGGTGCTTATAAATTTTCCAGACCACCAACTGGAGATATTTTAGCAATAGATAGAATTAAAGAAATACACTCAAGACTTCCAAACACACATTTAGTTATGCATGGCTCATCTTCGGTTCCACAAGATTTAATAAAAATTATTAATGAATATGGTGGAAAAATTAAAGAGACATACGGTGTACCAGTTTCTGAAATTCAAGAAGGTATAAAACATGGTGTAAGAAAAGTTAACGTTGATACTGATTTAAGATTAGCTGCTACTGCTGCAGTAAGAAAATACTTTCATGAGAATCCTTCACAATTTGATCCTCGTAAATATCTGTTACTTTCTAAGGATGCTATGAAAGAAGTTGTTAAAAGTAGATTGCAAGAATTTGGAACTGCAGGAAATGCTTCTTCTATTAATTCAATTTCTCTGGGCGCAATGGCTACAAAATATAATTCTGGAGAATTTACAGCAGTCATAAATTAGAATTTTTTATTGAAAAAATAAATTTTTTATTTCACAATACTTAAGTGAAAAAAATTACTAAAATTGATGAATATCTTTTTGATCTAAATGGATACCTAATTATAAAAAATGCTTTAAATAAAAAAGAACTAAAAGATCTTAATAATATTCTTGATAAATTAAAAAATATTAAAAATGATGAATGGGCAGGCCATGTTCATGGTCATAATTATGGTGGAAAAGAGGGTTTAAATCTTCAGCAAATTTATGAAGCTGGAAAACCATTTGAAAAATTAATAGATCATCCATCATGGATAAATCATATGTTACATTTTGTAGGAGGAAAGGGTACCTTTGATCATCTTCATGGACCTCTTTTTATTGATGAAAACTTTGCCAATATTCGTGGACCTGGTGAAGCAATTGGTATTCATTCCGGTAATCCTGAAGGTTTGCAAAGAAATCATTATAGGTATCAAAATGGAAAATTTCATTGTTCACAAGTAAATATTCTTCTTGCGCTAACACATATTGGTCCAGGTGATGGTGGTACTGTTATAATTCCATCTTCACATAAATCTAATATTGTACATCCTGAATTTAAAGACAATAAAATGTTAAAAGGAGGCAAAGTATCTTCAGCAGAAGGGATGACAGGAGCTAAAGAAGTTTACATGAAAGCTGGAGATGCTCTTTTATTTGTTGATTCACTCTGTCATGGATCAGCAAAAAGAATAAATAAAGGTGAAAGAAGAATAGTTGTTTATAGATATGGACCTTCTTGGGGTTTCTTTAGACATCCATACAGACCATCTAAAGACCTTCTATCAAGACTATCAAAATTTCAAAAAAAAATAGTTATGCCTCATCAAAATGTGTTAACACCTAATAATAAATAAAATGGAAAAAATTAAATGGGGTATCATTGGCCCTGGAAATATTGCAAATAATTTTGCTGATGGATTAAAAGGTTCCTATTCTGGACAATTAGTTAGCATAGCGAGTAAAAGTGAAGATCGCAGGAAAAATTTTGGGGACAAATATGATATTCATCCTGATTTTAGGTTTGATTCTTATGAAGATATAATAAATTCAGAACATATAGACGCTATATATATTTCCACACCTCATACTCTACATGCTGAATGGACATTAAAAGCTGTCGGAAAAGGCAAACACATTCTTTGTGAGAAACCAGGAGCTATAAATTTTAATGAAGGAAAGGAAGTTATTGATGCGGTAAGAGAAGCCGGTGTTTTTTATATGGAGGGTTTTATGTATCGTTGCCATCCACAAATTCCAAAACTAGTTGATATAATTAAAAACAAAATGATAGGAGATGTCATATCTATTGAAACCTCTTTTGGTTTTGATATGGGTAAGACAATACCTCATCACAGGTTATTTAATAAAAATTTAGCAGGTGGAGGCATACTCGATGTTGGCCTATATCCAATTTCCTTTTCTAGACTAATAGCAGGAGTAGCAACAAGAGATAAATTTTCAGAACCAAAATTTTTAGATGCTGAAGCAACAATAGGAGAAACAGGTGTTGATGAAATTGCTCATGCAAATTTAGAATTTAAAAATGGTATTAAAGCAAAAGTATCTACGGCTATTAGAGAAACTATGAAAAATAATGCTGTTATTATAGGTTCAGAGGGAGAAATTGAATTACCAGATCCATGGATACCAGGTAGAGATGGTGGTCCATACCATGCAAAAATTATTATTAATAAAAATGGAAATGAAGAAATAGTTGATGTCAAAGGACCTGAACATCTCTTTTTCTTTGAGGGAGAACTTGCGAGTCAATGTATTGCAAAAGAAAAAACTGAACCTCCTCATCCAGCAATGACTTGGGAAGATACATTAGGAAATCTTAAAGCTCTTGATACTTGGAGAGAGAAAGTAAATTATAAACTACCACAGGATGAAATATGAAGTACGATAGAATAGAAGGAATAGATAAAGACATATCTAAACTTGTAATGGGATGTGATAATCAAGATGACATCAGTGAGGCTTCAAAGTTATGGGATCATTGGATTGAAGTTGGTGGAAACATGTTTGATACAGCTTTTATTTATGGCGGTGGTAACCATGAAAAAGTTTTAGGACAATGGCTAACAAATAATAATAATAGAGATGATGTTCTAATTTTGGGTAAAGGTGCTCACACACCTGACTGTAACCCTGAAGCTATCTCAAAACAGTTAACTATATCTCTTGAAAGAATGAATACAGATTATGTGGACATTTATATTATGCATCGAGATAATAATGAATATCCAGTTGATGAGTTTATTGATGTTTTAAATGAAGAAAAAGAAAAAGGAAGAATAAAAATATTTGGAGGTTCTAATTGGACTATTGAAAGATTCAAAAAGGGAAATGAATGGGCACAAAAAAATAATAAACAAGAAATGTCTATATTAAATAATAATTTAGCTCTTGCTAAAATGATTAATCCACTTTGGAATGGATGTTTATCATCAAATGATAATGAAATTTTGGATTATCTAAATACTACTCAAAAATCCCATATGTCATGGTCAAGCCAAGCAAGAGGCTATTTTTTAGATGATAATATTACCAATGAAATAGAAAGAAAAATTACAAAGGCTGAGTCATCCTGGAGAAAACCAGGTGAAAATTCTAGTGGACCTATTAGTTGTTATGATAGCGACGATAATAAGGAGAGAAAAAAAAGAGCTAGAGAATTAGCAGAAAAAAAAGGATGCTCTGCAAATAATATTGCAGCAAGTTGGACTTTAAGCCAATCTTTTCCATCTTTTGCTTTAATAGGCCCTAGATCAATTAGTGAGTTGGATACCACTCTTCCATGTTTAGATATAGAATTAAATAAAGAAGAGATAAACTGGTTAAATTTAAATTAATGGAGAAAATTTAAAATGGAAAAAAAAGAAATATCAATGCAACTCTTTACTACAAGATACTTTCAACCTTATGAACCAATACTAAAATTTTTATCAGATTCAGGCATTGTTAATATTGAACTTTTTGGTTTAGAATCAATGAATATAGATGAATTTAAATCAATGATGGATCAATCAAATATAACATCTAAGTCTACTCATGTTAGTTATGAATCTTTAACTGATCCAAGTGATATCATTGATCGTGCAAAAAAAATGAATATCAAACATATTATTGTACCAGCTCCTCCAGCTAGAAAAGATACTGAATTTAAAAATACATTTAATATGAATGAAGAAGAGTGGATGGATTTTGGAACAAAATTATCTTCGTATGTAAGTATTTTTGAAGAAGCTGGATTGACACTTGGTTATCATAATCATTCTTATGAATTTAAAGCACTGCCGAGTGGAAAGTTACCTATTGAATGTATGATGGATCATAATGAAAATTTGAAGTTAGAAATTGATCTGGGATGGACAATTGCAGGTGGTGCAGATCCTGTTCCCTGGATACAAAAATATTCAAATAAAATCATCGGATGTCACTTAAAAGATTTTTACGATAAAAGTAAAAATTTATTAGAACATGATGAGCAATCTGCTGTTGGAGAAGGTTTTATAGATTGGCCAACAATAATTTCAGAAGTTAAAAAAACACCATGTGATGTATTTATTTTAGAACATGATGATCCAAAAGATTATAAAGAATACACGACAAAATCTTTAGAATATTTAGAGACAATTTAATGAATATTGGTATTGTAGGTTGTGGAAATATTTCTGAGACTTATTTTGAGTGTCAAAAAATATTTAATAATTTTAAGATAGTTGCTTGTGCAGATATAAATAAAGAAGCTGCATCCAGAGCTGCATCTAAATTTAAAGTTAAAGCTTTATCAGTAGAGGAAATCTTTGATAATAATGAAATTGATTTAATAATTAATTTAACAATTCCTGCAGCTCATAAAGAAATTATTGCAAAATCACTACAAAATGGAAAGCACTGTTTTAGTGAAAAGCCATTAGCAATGAACTTTCAAGAGGGTTTAGAAATACAAAAACTAGCAAATGAAAAAGGGTTGTATGTTGGTTGTGCTCCAGATACATTTTTAGGAGCGGCAGGGCAAAGAGCTAGAAAATTAATTGAAGATAATAAAATAGGTAAAATTGTTCTGGGAACTTTTAATTTAATGTCTCATGGAATGGAGCATTGGCACCCTAATCCAGATTTTTTCTTTAAACCTGGTGCTGGACCAGTTTTTGATCTTGGTGTTTATTATATTACTCAATTAGTTAACTTAATTGGACCAGTTAAACAAATAAATGCAATCAGTGGAACTGCTACAAATGAGAGAACAATAACTAGTCAGCCAAGATATGGTGATAAAATTAAGGTTGAAACACCAACAACCCTTATGGGTTCTTTAGAGTTCATAAATAATGCTAAGATCCAGTTTTTTTGTACCTGGGATGTCTGGAAAAATAACCATTCAACAATTGAACTTTATGGACTTGATGGCTCAATGATTGTTCCTGATCCTAATTTTTTTAGTGGTGATTTATTAATTTCTCAAAAAGATAGTGATTGGGAAACAATTAATAATGATAAAATGTTGTTAGGTATTCCTAATAAAAGTGATGGAGAAGGTAATAAAAAAGCAAATTATAGAGGAATAGGTCTCTCAGAAATGATTGATTCTATAACCAATAATCGTAAAGCAAGATGTTCTCTTGAATTATCTCTTCATGTTCTTGAGATAATGGATGGAATTATAAAATCTGCTGAAGAAAATAAATCTTATCAATTATCTACTACTCCCAATCAGCCTGAAATATTGACAGAAGAAGAAATAAAAAATCTAAAATCATAATTACAAATAAAATTTAATATGATGTTATTCAGTAATTTTTTGATAACTTAATTGATTTTGATCAGATAAAACTTCATTAAATTTTGTAAGATCATTATCAACTTTTTTTAACATTGAGTTAAACTCTGATCTTTTTGTTACTACTAGCGAAATATCAGCAACAATTAAATCAATAACAAAAAATCTATCTTTTGATTCTTTTACCCTCCATGTAACAACAACTGAACCAGTATCTGAAAAGATCTCCATATCAATTAGAGTAACTTGATTTTTTTGATCGTATTTTGATTTTGTTAATTCATAGGTCTGGTCTGAATATCCTTGCATCATTGAAGCTATATTTAAAGCTAGATGTCTTTTAAAATTATCGATATAGATCTTTTTTGTATTTTTATCTGATTTTTTCCAAGCTTCTCCTGCAACAAATTTAGCAATACCTGTACCTGCAAAATTATTATTTATTGTTTTTTCAATTAGAAGAAATCTGTTTTCATTTGAGAGATTTTGATTTTTATAAGCTTCAAGAATAATATCTATTTCTCTTTTTAGCCATTCTGAAGTTTCACCAGAATATAAATTTTTTGAAATAAAGATTATAATAAAAAATACAATTAACTTAAACTTCATTATTCGAATTCAATGCTAATAAGAGGTAGGGGTGTTAATTCTGAGTCATCCACATTGTTTATTGCTGCCTTTCGGTTTTGATAATAAGAACTTCTTACTGCTGCATAATAATCTACTGAATTATCTCTTAATGCATTAACTTCATCAATTATTTGTGATCTTGTATCAACTGCATTAACTGCAGTTCTCATTGGCACTAGCCAAGCTTCTCCTTCACTTACTGCATATGCATTAATTGGATCTGTTAACATTGTTAATACCATGCCTGATGTGTCTCTTAGATTTGAAGGCCCAAATAATGGAAGTACAATATAAAAACCATCTCCAACACCCCAAGTTGCAAGTGTTTGCCCATAATCTTCTTCTTTTTCTTCAAGTCCAATCTTTTCAGCAATATCAAATAAACCAAATACACCTACGGTACTATTAACAATAAATCTTCCTGAAGATTGAACAGCGTTTTCAGATTGACCTTGTAATATTTGATTAACAACAACTAATGGAGCTCTTAAATTACTTAAAAAATTATTTATTCCACTTTGTACTGGAGAAGGTAATTTCTTGTATCCTTTTGCAATTGGTTCTAAAACAATTCTATCGGCTACATTATTAAAACTAAATATAGCTCTATTTAATGGTTCAAAAGGATCATATATTTCATCTTCTATTGTGGTTGTTTCAAAGTCGTCAGAATCAGTATTTACCTGATCTGCATCACTGGCAACTACTTTATATGATAGTAAACTAAAAAATAGAAAAAACAGAATTATAATTTTTTTACTCATAGGCTAACAACTAATATCTAAACTATTATTTAATATAGTTTATAAATTACATTATATATATCTCTATTATAGCAAAAAAATGACAGAAAATTCGCAAAATTATCTTGATTTATTGAATAAAGAGCAAAGAACTGCTGTACAACAAACCAATGGATCTCTTCTTGTTTTAGCGGGCGCTGGTAGTGGAAAAACCAGGGTATTAACGTTCAGAATCTTAAATATATTAATTAAAAAACTGGCCACTCCAAGGCAAATATTGGCTGTAACTTTTACAAATAAAGCGGCAAGTGAAATGAAGTCACGAATCGGAGATGCATTAAATTTTCCTATAGATAATATGTGGGTAGGAACATTTCACTCTTTATCACTAAGAATACTAAGACAACATTATGAGGAAGTAGGATTACGAAAAAATTTTTTAATTATTGATGTAGATGATCAGTTAAAATTAATAAAAAATATTTGTGAAATTGAAAAAATAGATACAAAAGAAACTTCACCTAAATATTATTTATCAGCAATAGATAATTTAAAAAATAAAGGAATAAGCCCTAATGAATTAAGTGAAAATAAATATCGGAAAAATGATAAAGAAATTCGAAAAATATATAGTATTTATCAGTCTGAACTTCTTCGATTAAATAGTGTTGATTTTGGTGATTTAATTTTATTTTGTATAAAAATTTTTCAAAAAAATAATAATATATTATCAAAATATCAAAATATTTTTAAATATATTCATGTAGATGAATACCAAGATATTAACCCTATACAGCAACAGTGGATTCAATTTTTATATAAAGGAAACAAAAATATATGTTGTGTTGGTGATGATGATCAATCAATATATTCTTGGAGAGGAGCAGATGTCACAAATCTATTGAATTTTGAAAAAAACTTTGAGAATGTAACAATAGTAAGATTAGAGCAAAATTATCGATCGACAAGAAATATATTAAGCTGTGCATCAACTCTTATTGCTAAAAATAAAGGAAGATATGGAAAAGAATTATGGAGTAAAAATCAGATTGGTGAAAAAATTACTATTAATGGGTTTTGGGAAACAAAAGAAGAATCTATTTTTGTAACAGACAAAATAGAAAATATAATAAAAGAAAAAAAAAATTTGAGTGAGATCTCAATTTTGTTTCGTGTTGCTGCACACACTAGGTCTTTTGAAGAAAGACTAATCAATCTTGGACTTCCTTATAAAATAATTGGAGGATTACGATTTTATGAAAGAAAAGAAATTAAAGATATTATTGCATATTTAAGATTAACAAACAATCTATCTGACGATTTAGCTTTTGAAAGAATAATCAACGTACCCAAAAGAGGAATAGGAAAATCTACAGTTAGTAAAATAAGTAGCTATGCAAGAATGAATAATATTTCTCTATTTGAATCTGCCCAACAGTTGACATTTAAGAGTAATTCTAAGGTCAGAGGGGAATTGTATAATTTTACTGATAATATTTTAAAATGGCAAAAGGTTAAGAAGAAATTTGATCATATTGAATTAGCTAAAGTAATAATAGAAGACTCTGGTTATTTAGATTACTTAAAAAAAGAAGAGGAGAACTCAAATAAACCTGACAGTCTATCAAGAATAGACAATTTAAATGAATTTATAGAAAGCTTAAAAGAGTTTGAAAATATAGAAGGTTTTTTGGAACATGTATCTTTAGTTATGGAAAACATAACAAATACTTCTGAAGAAACACTAACTCTCATGACAATGCATGCTGCTAAAGGATTGGAGTTTGATTATGTATTTCTAGCTGGTTGGGAGGAGGGTGTTTTTCCAAGTCAAAGGTCAATAGAGGAATCAGGTAATCAGGGATTAGAAGAAGAAAGAAGATTGGCTTATGTCGCATTAACAAGAGCAAGAAAAAAAATTTATATTACGTATGTAAATCAAAATAGATATTCTTTTGCATCACATGATTATAACTTGCCATCAAGATTTATAAGTGAACTTCCAGAAGATAAAGTGGAGATAAATGACTCCAAATATATTCAAGATAATAACTTTTTAGATAATTTTTTAGAAACTGACTCATTTAGTGAAGAAATTATTACACCTGGAAGAAGAAGATTATTAGAAAATTCAAAAAAAAATAATATTGATTGGGATTTTAATCAAGATTTTGAATTTGAAGTTAATATATCTAAAGGGAAACAAGTTTATCATCAAAAATTTGGTAACGGCAAAATAATAAAATTAGATGGTGACAAAGCTTTGATTGATTTTGAGAACTCTTCTTCAAAAAAGGTATATTTGAAGTTCTTGAAAATTATAGATTAATTTTTTCTAGAAAATCTTTTTCGTTTAAAATCTTTATTCCTAATTTAGTTGCTTTATCTATTTTTGAGCCTGCCTTTTCTCCAGCTATTAGAAAATCTGTTTTTTTACTTATACTAGACAATATTTTTGCTCCTTTAGTTTTTGCTAAGTACTTAGCTTCATCTCTTGAAAGTTCAGATAAAGTGCCAGTAAAAACTAAATGTTTATTTGAAAAAAAATTATCAAATGATTTATTCTCTATATGTGTAATAAATAAGTGATTTTTTAAATTTTTAACAGTTTCATTATTTATATCTTTAGAAAAAAAATCTATAATAGAAGATATTGCCTTTGGCCCTAAACCATCAATATTTTCCAACAAGCTCATATTTTTTGAAGATGAAATAAATATATCTAGCTCTTTAAATTCGTTTGCTAAGATTTCAGCATTAACTTCTCCAATAAATCTAATACCAAGTGAATAAATAAATTTATCAAATGATATTTTTTTAGAATTATTAATAGAATTAATTAAATTAGAAAAAGATAATTTACCCCAGCCTTCTAATTTAACTATTTCTGTTTCAAACTTTTCAAGATTAAATATGTCTTCTATTTTTTTTATATATTTTAAATTAAATAATTGTTTAACTTGTTTCTCACCAAATCCGTCAATATTCAAACTTTTCTTACTGACAAAATGAATTATTCTCCCTATTTTCTGTGAACTACAACCATATGTATTCGAACATCTTAATATTGCTTCGTCCTTCTCTTTTAAAACACTACTCTTACAGATTGGACAGTTCCTAGGAGGTTTAATTTTAGAATTTAATTTACTATTTTTTTTAACTAATCTAGTAACATATGGAATAACATCTCCTGCTCTCTCAATTTCAACAAGATCTAAAACATTTATATTTTTTTTATTTATTTCATCAAAATTATGTAAAGAAGCATTTGATATAATCACACCACCTAAATTAACAGATTGCAATCTAGCAACAGGAGTGATTGCACCAGTTCTCCCAACTTGATAATCAATGGATTGAATAATAGTATTAGCTTTTTCTCCAGAAAACTTTAGAGCAATTGCCCATCTTGGATTTTTTCCTACATAACCTAATCTTTCTTGAAGTTTAAAACTATTTATTTTTACAACTAATCCATCAATATCATAATCAATACTAGATCGTTTTTGATCTATTTGATTATAAAATTTAATAATTTCTTCAACTGAGTAACAATTCTTCCTTAGATTATTAGGAGTAATGTTCCAATTCCTTAGCTGGTCATAGTAATTCTCAATTTTATTAAATTTATCAGAACATTTACCAATGCCATGAGGTATAAATTTTAAAGGTCTGCTATGGCTAATCGAAGTATCAAGTTGTCTTAGGCTACCAGCGGCAGCATTCCTTGGATTGGCAAACTTAGATTTATTTTCTAACTTAGAATTTAGTTTCTCAAAATCACTTTTATTTAAGAACACCTCTCCTCTAATTTCAATAAAAGCTGGAAAGTTTTTTTTTAATTTAGATGGAATGTTTTTTATATTTGAAATATTTTCAGTAACATCTTCTCCAATAAATCCATCTCCTCTTGTACCAGCAGAAACCAAATTTCCATTTTTATAGACAAGATTTAAAGACAGTCCATCAATTTTTGGTTCACAGATATACTCAAAATCATCATCATTATCTAAATTTAAAAATTTTACTGAACGTTTTATAAATTCATTTATATCATTATTATCAAAAGCATTTGCAAGTGAGTACATTTGAGAGTCATGTTTTATTTTTTTGAAGTTTTCTTTTATTTTGCTGCCATAATTTTTGTTAGGACTATTCTTTAAAATTAAACTTGGATATTTTTTTTCTAAAATATCATTTTCTTTAACTAATTTATCAAATTCTTGATCAGATATTTTAGGTTTATCTAATGTGTGATAATTATAATTATGTTTTTTGATTAAATCAGCAAGTTCTTTTAACCTTTTTGATATTATCTCTTCTTTATCCATCAAAAAAATTTCTAATTTTTTTTAAGAATGTTTCTTTACCATCAATTTGCTCAACTAAGTTATAGCTTAACTTATACCATTTAGAATTAGGATAATTATAACCTAGTAAAGCAGCAGTATTATAGCTCTCTTCATACATCCCCATTTCATAATAAGCCTCGACCATTCTATGCAAAGCTTCAGGTGTAAATTTTGAAATTGAAAACTGATCGATTACAATTTTAAATCTATTTAAGGCGGCAATATATTTTTTGTTATTTAAATAAAATCTTCCAATTTCCATGTGCTTAGCCGCTATATTAGAGTTAACTAAGATAATTTTTTGTCTACTATCTTTAGCGTATTTACTTTCAGGAAATCTTTTAATTACTTGATCAAATGCCTCTAAGGCTAAATTATTATAATAACCATCTAAGGATTCATTTTGTAGCTGTTCATAATTAGATATAGCAATCATATAATATACATAATCTAAATCTTTGTGTGATGGATACTTATTAATAATTTTTTTGAAATTTAAAATTGCATTATCATAATCCATTTGAATATAACTTATAAATGCAATCATTATTTGTGATTGTATAGCTTCATTAGATAATGGAAAAAGTTTTATAATTTCTGAAAATTGATTTCTTGCTAATTCATATTCTTGCTGGTCAAAAGTAAATTTAGCTATTTTATAGAGATTTTCTGGATCATCTAATATAATTTCATCACTGCGTGTATAAGTATCTTTATCGGTGCTTGAACAACTAATACATACCAGTAATAATATTAGACAGATAAATTTTTTTATCATAACTTATTTATATATTTTAATTTTAAAATTTGAATGAAATATATAACTAAATACAAATCTCCTAACTACAATTCAAGAGGTAAATCAAAAATAAAGCTTATAATAATTCATTACACTGCATTAAGAAGTGCTAAAGAAGCTATTACATATTTGTGCACAAAGGAGAGAAAAGTAAGTGCACATTATTTAATCTCTCAAAATGGTCTAATTTATAATTTAGTAAATGAAAAATTTAGAGCATGGCACGCAGGACAATCATTCTGGCAAGATATTGTTGATGTAAACTCTTTTTCTATAGGAATTGAACTTGATTATAACCCAAATGCGAAAAATAATAAATTTTCTTCTAAAATGATTTCTTCTTTAAAAAAATTAATTCTTAAATTAAAAAATAAATATAAGATTAATAAAAAAAATATTTTAGCACATTCTGATATAGCACCATTTAGAAAAAAAGATCCAGGTAAATATTTTCCCTGGAAATTATTAGAAAACGAAAAAATAATTTCAAACTTTCAAAATATAACAAAAAATGATACAAAAATAATTGAAGATTGGTTTTACAAATATAATATTATATCTAAAAAAAGAATTATAATTTTTGCCCTCTCATTAATTGGGTATGATACTCGTCAAGTTTATAAAAATTTAAAATATTATAATATGTTAATTACAGCTTATAAAAGTAGATATGTAACTAAATTAACTTATGTAAATCAAGAAACTGTTTATAATAATATTATAAAGCATTTATTTAAAAATTTATTGACGAAAAATTAAATAGATTTATTACACCATTTGATGGTGCGATGATCGCTTGAGAAATCAAGAGGAAAGTCCGGGCTCCACTGGAAAAAAAACCAGGTAACACCTGGCAAGTGCAAGCTTAGGGAAAGTGCAACAGAAAATATACCGCCTGCAAAGGTAAGGGTGAAATGGTAAGGTAAGAGCTTACCGCTTTTTTGGTAACAAAAAAGGCATTGCAAACCCTTTTTGGAGCAAGGTCAAATAGGAATAACAATCAGTTCCAGCTGAGTTATTCGGGTAGACTGCTTGAAACAAATGGCAACATTTGTTCTAGATTAATGATCATCAATTTTTTAAAAATTACAGAACCCGGCTTATGCACCATCTTTAATTATTGAGAACATTCAAAGAACATTTATTAATAATTCATATACCCATTGACGCCCATATAATCCCATGATAACCCATTTTAAATGGATTTATTTGTATCTAAATATTTTAATAAAATAGATAAAAAGGGAAGGATTTCTCTTCCATCTAGTTTTAGAAATGCTCTTCCTAAAGCTAACAGAAATGAAATTATTTTATACAAATCTATCAAATCATCATCTATTGAAGGATGCGGTGTTGGAAGATTAAAAGAAATTGCAAAAAGAATTAATAACCTAGATTTTTTTTCGGAAGATTATGATGATTTCTCAACATCAATATTTTCTGAAATAGTCACAACTAATGTTGATAAAGAAGGAAGATTTTTAATACCTGAAGAATTAAAATTATATGCAGGTATAAAAACAGAAGCAGCATTCTTTGGTCAAGGACATTTTTTTCAAATATGGGAACCTAAACAAGGTTTAAAAAATACTGAAGATTCAAGAAGACGTCTTTTAAAAGAAAAAAAATCTTTACGAATGATATTAACACAACAAAAATAATATGGAAAATTTACATAATTCTGTGATGATTAATGAAATAATATCCTTTCTACCATTAAAAAAATCAATAAATGTAATAGACGCTACTTTTGGTGGTGGGGGCTATTCGAAAACTATTCTTGAAAAATTTAATGTAAATTATTTGTTAGCAATAGATAGGGATCCAATTTCAAAAATATTTGCAAAAGAAATAGAAGCCAAATTTTCAAATTTTATTCTAATAAATGATAAATTTAGTAAAATTGAAGAAATAGTAAATAATACAAAGTTTAAAGATAAAAAATTTGACATAATTCTTTTTGATATAGGTACAAGCTCAAATCAAATAGATAATGCGCAAAGAGGTTTTTCATTCAAAAAATCTGGACCACTTGATATGCGAATGGGTAATTCAGATAAAAATGCTTATGATATAATCAATAATTATGAAGAAAAAAATTTAGCTGATATAATTTATCAATATGGAGAAGAACGTTATTCAAGAGTTATTGCAAAAGAAATAGTAAAAAATAGAAAAATAAAATTTATTAGTAACACAATAGAATTATCAAACATTATTAAAAAATGTTTACCAAAAAAGAATCAATTAAAAAATAAGATACATCCAGCTACAAAAACATTTCAGGCAATTAGAATTTATGTAAATGATGAGTTAAATGAACTAAAGACGAGTTTAGAAAAAACTTTAAAGATTTTAAATAAAGATGGTTTAATATTAGTAGTTTCTTTCCAAAGTCTAGAAGATAGAATTGTGAAAGATTTTTTTAACCACAATAGTGGTAAACGATGGCGTTCCTCCCGCCACTACCCGGAGTTACCTGATAAACTGGCAACTCAACTCAAAATAATCACCAAAAAACCAATATTGCCATCAGCTTCTGAGATTTTAGAAAATCCCAGATCTAGATCAGCAAAACTTCGGGTAGCTCAGAAAATTTAATAATGAAATATACTAAATCAATTATATTCTTTTTAATTCTTAATTTAATATTAGTTTTTTCAATGATTTTTATTGCCAACAATACAAGAGAAATTGAAAAAAATAATCTTAATCTGAAAATGAAAATTTCTAAGATTTCAGAAAACTTAAAAATTAATAAGATTGAATTAGCTGCTCATCAAAATAGCTCATATTTAAAAACATTATATGAATTGTATTTTTATGATATTCACAACAATAATGTTCCACTTATTGTAAAAATTAAAGAACTTTCAAATAAAAATAAAAATATAAAACTTGTCAGTTCAAATAATTAATTAATGTTAAGTAAACTAAAATTATTTGATAGTGACTCTTTAAAATTACTTCATAGAAGAGTTTTTTTTTCAATTACAATTTTTATCTTTGTCTATTTAATTTCTATTTATAGGATCTCATCAATTATGCTCTTTCCAGATCTGATTGATGATACTACTAATTATGTAAAAAAAGATATTAGGGGTAGTATTTATGATAGGAATGGAAATATAATTGCTACCTCAATTGAAAGTATCTCTTTATCAATTAATCCTAATAAGATAAAAAATAAAAAAGAACTTGCCAATAAATTGGGATTAATTCTTGATTTAGACAAAAAAAACATAGAAAAAAAATTATTTTCAACCAATCAATTTGTTTGGATAAAAAGAAATATATCTCCAATTGAATATCAAGAAATAATTAATCTTGGTGAAATTAATATCAAAGCTCATAAGGAATTTAAAAGAATATACCCTTATAAGAATGTGTTGTCACATATTCTAGGATATGTAGATATTGATCAAATTGGACAGAGTGGAATTGAGAGGTATTTTGAAAATGATCTTTCAAAATCTCAAGATATAATTATTAGTATTGATACTAATTTACAGCAATTAGTTAGAGAAAATCTTTTAAAAACAATAAATAACTACAAAGCTGAATCTGGTTTAGCTATAGTTATGGATATTCCTAGCGGTCAAATCTTATCATCAGTAAGCTTCCCTGATTATAATCCTGAGGACAAATCAACATATAATAACAATAATTTAATGAATAGAGTTTTTCAGTCTAATTATGAAATGGGATCAACTTTTAAACCAATAACTGCAGCTATTGGATTTGATTTAGATATTTTAGATCCTCAAATGACTTTTGATGTTACAAAAAAATATTTAAATATTAGTGATCATGATAAATACAAAGACAACGGTATTTATGATGTTGAAAAAATAATTGTTGAGTCATCAAATATTGGAACTGCTCAGATTGCTACTCTGATTGGAAAAAAAAATCAAAAAGATTTTTTTGAAAAATTAGGTTTCAATAAAAAAATAAATATAGAAAATAAAGAAAGTTCAGCTCCTTTAGGAAACAAAAATAATTGGGGCAAGTTAGAAACAGCAACTATAGGATTTGGTCATGGATTTGCAATCACACCCCTTCATTTAGTTAAAGCTTATGCTTCATTAGCGAATAATGGTAACGAGGTTTTTCCTACACTTCAATTAAACAAAAAATTTGAACAAAAACAAATTTTTAATAATAAAGAATCATCTAAATTCTTTATAAATTTATTAAATTCTGTTGTTCTCAAAACTGAATACACTGGCCCCAGAGTAAAAGTAGATGGTTATTCTGTAGGAGGTAAAACGGGAACATCGGAATTACTCAATCCAAATGGTAAATATTACAAGGATAGAAACTTAACGTCCTTTATTGGAATATTCCCAACAAATAATCCAAAATATGTAATTTATACTGCTGTTGAATATCCAAAAAAGGAAATAGGCACTAAACAAAGAATGACTGGAGCAAGAGTAAATGCACCTCTGGTAAAAAATATTATTATTAATATTATAAGCCTCTTTAATGTTTCAAAAGATAAAAATGATGAACTTCTAAAAGTAGACATAAATTTTTTATATAGAAAATTAAATGTTGCTGTCTAATTTATCAAAAGTTATAAGTGTTAACAAAACGTACAACTTTTATAAAAATAAATATTTTTCTGGAATTACCTCCAATTCAAAATTTACTAATAATAAAACTTTGTTTATTTATGATAAAAATACAAAGTTAAAAAAGATTTATTTAGATGAAGTACTTAAAAATAAAACACCAGCTATAATTTCTAATAAGTATATTAATAATTTAAAAATACCTCAATTTGTTGTATCTAATATTAATTTCGAGACTTATTCTCTTTTGAATAAGCTTTATAATAATCTTCCTTTTAAAACGATAGCTGTTACGGGCACAAATGGAAAAACATCAGTAGTTTGGTATATTTCAAAGATTCTTAATTCACTTAATCATAAAAATACAACAGTTGGAACTTTAGGTCATTTTATAAACGGAAAAAAAATAAGTAGTATAAATTTGACAACTCCTGCCTATGAGGAATTATTTAAATATGGATATTCAAATAAAAAAGAAAAAAATATTTACATTTTTGAAGCCTCAAGTCATGCTTTAGAACAAAACAGATTAAGAAACTATCCTGTAAATATTGCAGCTATTACAAATATTACGAAAGATCATCTTGATTATCATAAAACATTCTCAAATTATAAAAAAAATAAAATTAAACTTTTTACTAATCATTTAGAAAATAGTGGATTTGCTATAATTAATTCAAGATTAAAAATATCATCAGAATTAAAAAAAAAATTGATAAAAAAAAATATCAAATTAAAATATTTTGGAAGCAAAAGTATTAAATTAATAAAAATTAATGAATATATATATTTGAATACCAACAATAAAAAATATAAGCTAGAAAATCTAAAACTTAAAACAAACATAGAATTAGAAAATTTAGAATGCGCCATTACTTGTTGTTTAGCACTTAATATTAATCAAAATAAAATTGTAAAAGTATTATCAAAAGTTACTAATCCCCCTGGTCGTTTGGAAACAATTGAATATAAGAAAAAAAAATCAAAAATTATTATTGATTATGCACATACACCAGATGCTTTAAAAAAAATACTACTTGCTTATAAAATCAAAAAAATGAAACCAGCAATTTTATTTGGTTGTGGAGGCGATAGAGATAAAAGTAAGCGAAAATCCATGGCTTTAATTGCGAATAAATATGCTGGTAAAATTTATATAACGGATGATAATCCAAGAAATGAAAATCCATCTAAAATAAGAAAAAATATTTTAAAGTATTGTCCTAGAGCTATTGAAGTATCTAATAGAAGAAAAGCAATTAAATTAGCTATTAAAGAATTAAAAATGAATGAAATTTTAATAGTAGCAGGTAAAGGGCACGAAAAATTTCAAATTTTAAAAAATAAAACAATTAAGTTTGATGATTTTACAATTGTAAAACAATTAATAAATTAATGAGCGAATTAAATAAATTAGAGAAATACATAATATCTAAAAAAGATAAAATTCAAATATCAAGTAAAGATATTAAAGGTGGCGATATATTCCTAGCTTTAAAAGGTAAAAGATTTCATGGAAACAAATACATAAGTGAAGCAATAAATAATGGTGCAAGATTTTGTATAACTGATAAAAAAAATTTTAAAGAGAATAAAAAAATTATATATGTAAATAATATTTATAAATTTCTTACAGAAATAGCAAAAAGAAAACGAGATTTATATAAAGGTAAAGTAATAGGCATTACTGGCAGTGCTGGTAAAACAACTTTGAAAGAAACTTTAGCATTTTTTTTAAAAAAAGATCATACCATTTCTTATTCAAAGAAAAGTTATAATAATCAGTTAGGAGTATTAATATCTTTGCTAAATTTAAACTTAAAGTCAAATTTTGCAATTTTTGAGATTGGAACAAACAATTTTGGTGAGATAAAATTACTTAGTAATTTAGTTAGACCATCCGAGGTATTTATTACAAATATACAATCTACGCATCTTGAAAATTTCCAAACTAAAAATAATATTGCTAAAGAAAAAGCTGATATATTTAATGCAAAACATAATAATAATAGACAAAAACTATATCTAAATGTTTCATCTAATTCTGAAAGTATTTTAATTACAAAGGCAAAAAAAGAAAAAAATCTTAAAATAATTCGTATTGATAATTTTTCAAAAAAATATTTTATTAAAAAAATATCTTCTTTTAAAAAATTTCATAAAGTAACTTTATCAATTAATAAAAAACAAATTAACATTATTACTGATGTAATAGTAATGCATAGATTATATAACTTATTATTTTGTCTTGCATTTTATAATGAAAATTATCTTAATATTAAATCAGTTGTAAATCGTTTCAAATATTTAAAACCAGTTGAAGGTAGGGGATTAGTTCATAAAATTTCTTTAAATAAGAAAAAAATAAATATTATTGATGAATCTTATAATGCTAATCCAGATACAATGATCCAAAGTATACAAAATTTAAAAAATATAAAAATAAAGAATAATAAAAAAATAATAATACTTGGAACAATGAATGAATTAGGAAATGATTCTTCCAAAATTCATTATAAATTACTAAAACAATTGGATGATACTATTTTTAAATTTGTAATTTTATGTGGCGAATTCTTTGAATTATCTATAAAAAAATTTTTTAATCCAAACAATGAATTTATCTATTTTAAAAATACAAATAAAATCATGCAATTTTTAGAAGAGAAAGTGCATAATAATGACATTATTTTAATTAAATGTTCTAATTCAACAAAAATAAATAAATTTGCAAAAACATTACTAAAGCAGGTATCGATTTGATTAAATATTTGGCATTTGAATACCAATCTTTATTTAGTTTTCTAAATATTTTTAGTTATATAACATTTAGAGCTGGCGCCTCTATTCTTACTGGATTATTTTTTTCTCTCATATTTGGAAATTATATTATTAACAAGTTATCAAATGTTCAGCCAACTGGTCAGCCAATAAGAGATGACGGTCCAGAGTCACATATCATTGCAAAAAAAGGTACCCCTACAATGGGTGGATTATTGATTATTCTAAGTGTTTTTGTTTCTACAATTATTTGGGCTGATTTAAAAAATATTTTTATATGGATTTTACTCTTAACTATTTTTATTTTTGGATCTATTGGATTTGCAGATGATTACAAAAAAATTAAATCAAATTCAAGTGAAGGTATTTCATCAAAAATAAGAATTATTCTTCAAATCATTTTTTCATTTTTCATTTCATATTTAATTCTTATCAACTTAGACCCAAACATAAGCAAATCTATGACATTTCCTTTCTTTAAAAACTTAATTATTGATTTTGGAATATTTTATTTTCTAATTTCCATATTTATAATTATTGGATCGGCTAATGCAGTAAACCTTACTGATGGACTTGATGGTTTAGCAATTGTGCCTGTAATGATAGTTGCTATGTCTTTTGCTTTTATAGCTTATGTTTCAGGCAATATAGTTTTTTCTAATTATTTACTTATTCAATATATTCCTGGAACCGGTGAATTAGCAGTTTTTTGCGGTTCTTTAATTGGTGCTGCTTTAGGTTTTCTATGGTTTAACGCACCACCCGCTAAAGTTTTTATGGGTGATACTGGATCTTTAGCATTAGGCGGCTCTTTAGGCTCAATAGCAATAATATGTAAACATGAAATTCTTCTTGCGATAATAGGCGGTTTATTTGTTGTAGAAACTTTGTCTGTTGTAATCCAAGTATTCATTTTTAAAATGACAGGAAAAAGAGTTTTTTTAATGGCTCCACTACATCATCATTTTGAAAAAAAGGGATGGCATGAGTCAACAATAGTTATTCGTTTTTGGATAATTACCATTGTATTAGCTTTGGTAGGTCTTGCAACTTTAAGAATTAGATAATGTATTTAATTTATGGAATTCAAAAATCAGGACTCTCTATAGTAAATTATTTTGAAAATAAAAAAATAAAATTTAAGATTTGGGATGATAATCCAATAGTAAGAAAAACTATAAAAAAAAATTATAATGAAGAATATTTTTTTAATATCAAAAAAGATAATTTAAATGATTTTGAAAAAATTTATATTAGCCCAGGAATATCTTTAAGACAAAAAAAATTTAAAAGAAAAAATATATCTAAAAAAGTAAATAGAGATTTAAATCTATATATTTCGAATTTAACAAATCAAAAGATTGTAGCAATTACTGGCACAAATGGGAAATCAACAACAACTAAATTAATAGGAGATATTTTAAAAAAAAGTAATATTAAAACATTTGTTGGGGGCAATATTGGAGAACCATTATGCAATGCTTTTCTTCTTAAAAAAAAATATAAAGTTCATGTCATTGAATTAAGTTCTTTTCAATTAGAAACAGTTAAGTCACTTGATAGCAAAATATCAGTAATTACAAATTTATCTGGCGATCATTTAGATAGGTACAAAGGTATTAGTGATTATATTAACCAGAAAAAACATATTATATCTAAAAATGGAATTAATTTGTTATCTATAGATGATGTTTATTCAAGAAAAATATTTAATCAAAAAAAAATTAAAAATAAAATTAGTTTTTCTTTAGTCGATAAATCAGCTGATTGTTTCGCTAACAATGATTATATTCTAGATAATTACTTTAAAAAAGGTAGGAAATTATCAATAAAAAAAATCTCAAAAGACTTAGAAGGTCATTTTAATATCCAAAATATTTTAATAGCATACATATGTAGCAAAATATTAAAAATTCCAGAAACTAATTTTCTTAATGTTATTAAAACATTTAGAGGTCTTGCATTTAGATCATCTACAATTTTTACAAATAATAAATTAAAAATAATAAATAATAGTAAATCTACTAATTTAAATTCAACAATAAATTCAGTTGTAAATTACAATAATATTTATTTAATCTTAGGTGGCATAGCTAAAGAAAAAAATTTTGAAATTCTTCTAAAATATAAAAATAAAATTAGCTGTGTATATACCTACGGAAAATCAGGATCTTTTATTGAAAAAAAATTAAAAAAAGAATTGGATGTAAAAAAATCTGCAAATTTGAAATCAGTTATCAAAAAAACCTTTAATGATATTAAAAAAAATTCAAATCAATCAACCATATTATTTGCTCCTGCATGTGCCTCTTATGATCAATACAAAAATTTTGAAGAAAGAGGCATGCATTTTAATAAATTAATTAAAAATTATATTAATTAAACATGGAATATTTAAAGAATTGGTGGAGCTCAATTGATAGAATTAACGTAATATTAATATTATCATTGGGTTTTACGGGATTAATACTTTCATTTTCCATAGATGAAAATTTATCCATAAATAGACACTCTATTTTTTTTCTTTTTTCAATTTTTCTACTTATTGCGCTATCGGACTTAGATAGTAAAAATATAAGAAGAATTTCATTATTTTTATTTATTATTTTATTAATAATAATACTGCTGATACTTTTTTTAGATTACGAAGTTAAAGGTGCTAAGAGATGGTTTCAAATATTTAACTTTACATTACAACCTTCAGAGATAATTAAGCCTATTTTTGTCATATTGACGGCATGGTGTATAAGTAAATCTATAGAGGATAAAAAATTTTATTTACCTTTACTGTTTATTTTTTTCTTCTTGCTTTTATCTTTAATACTCATGCAACCTGATTTGGGGATGACAGTTTTACTGTCAGCAACTTTTTTTTGTCAGTTATTCGTTGCGGGTTTATCAATTTTTTTAGTTATTGTTGCATTTTTATTTATTTTAGGAATTTCAATATTTTCTTATTTTATTTTTGATCATGTTCAATCACGAATTAATTCATTTCTTGGTGGTTTAAGTGGTACTGATACATACCAAATAGATTTAAGTATTCAAGCTTTCAAAAATGGTGGGCTACTTGGAAAAGGTCCAGGGCAAGGCATTTTAAAAGAAAAAATTCCTGATGCTAACACAGATTTTATTTTTGCTGTTGCTGGAGAAGAATTAGGATTTATCTTTTGTTTAATCATTATTTTTATAATTCTATCTATTATAATAAGAAGCTTATTAAAAGTTCTACAACTTGAAGATCCTTATAAAATTATAGCAATTAGTGGTTTAATTTGCTCATTTGGATTACAATGCTTAATTAATATCTTTAGCTCGCTAGGTCTTATACCAACAAAAGGTATGACATTGCCATTTGTAAGTTATGGAGGCTCTTCAATGATATCAATAGCAATTTTATTTGGTTTTTTATTATCTCTTACAAATAAAAAAAATGAAGAATTATGAAAAAAAAATTTTTACTAATTACAGGTGGAACAGGCGGGCATGTTATACCAGCAAAAAATTTCGCTAATTATTTATCTAATAAAAATATAAATTGCACAATTATAACTGACAAAAGAGGCTATAAATACTTTGATAATTATAATGGAAAAATTTATATCATTAGTTCGTCAAATTTAAATGGTAACATAATATTTAAAATCTTTGGTATATTTCAAATTTTATTAGGATTAATTCAATCATTTATTATTATAATTATATTAAAACCATCACACTTTATTTCTTTTGGAAGTTACGCTTCCTTTTCTCCTATGTTATCATGTATATTGTTTAAGCCATTTTATAAATTTAGTGTTTATATTCATGAACAAAATTCGATAATAGGTAGGACGAATAAATTTTTTCTGAATTTCACAAATAAATTATTTTTAAATTTTGATATTAAATCTAAAATCAATTCAAAGTTTAAAGATAAAATATTCGTAGTAGGCTCACCGGAAAATAATTTTAAAAAAAATATTAAAATCAGCAATAAAAATTCTGAGAGTATTTTTACAATTTTTATTTCTGGTGGAAGCCAGGGATCAGAATTTGTATCAAACTTTGCAACAAATCTAATTAAAATTATAGATAATGAAAGAATTATAAAAGCAAAATTTATATTTCAGTGCTCTAAACATTTGATAAAAAAACAAAAAGAAAAATTAAGAAATATTAAATTACCAATCATTTTGAAAGATTTTTTTACTAATATAGATGAAATACTAGATAATGCTAATTTAGCAATATGTAGAGCTGGAGCAGGAACAATTGTTGATTTAATTAACTTTAAACTTCCCTCGATATTAATTCCATTACCTTCTTCAAAAGATAATCATCAATTTTTTAATGCTAAAATATTAGCTAAACATGACTTAGCCATAATTATTGATCAAAATAGTAATGATTTAGATAAAGCAAAAAGACATATTTATGAAACATATAATAATTCAAAAAAATTAGAATCAATGAATAAAAAATTTGATATTATTAAAGTTAAAAACTCAAACTCTTTAATTTATAAATTAATACTAAATGAAAATTAATAGTAAAATTCATTTTATAGGTATTTCAGGAATAGGAATGTCTGGTATTGCAGAATTGATGTTAGATAAAGGATATTCGATTCAGGGTAGTGATATATCAGTAAACGACAATACAAAAAGATTAAAGAAAAAAGGTATAAAATTTTTTTTAGGACATAATAAAAAAAATATTAAATATGCCGATGCCGTCGTTTATTCATCAGCTATAAAAAAAAATAATCCTGAAATAAGAGAGGCATATATTAAAAAAATACCTCTTCTTACTCGAGCTGATATGCTTTCAGAATTAATGAAAAATAAAAAATCTATTGCTATAGCCGGATCTCATGGAAAAACTACGACTACTAGTTTGGTTGGAAACATTTTTAATGAAGCAGGTTTAGACCCTACTATTGTTAATGGCGGTATTATAAATTCTTTTTCAAACAATAATCGCTATGGAAAAGGGGAATGGATGATTGTAGAGGCAGACGAAAGTGATGGCACCTTTTTAAAACTCCCACATCAAATATCAATTATTACTAATTTAGACGTTGAACACATGGATTTTTATAAATCGAAGAAAAATTTAATTAATGCATTTGAAAAATTTATAAATTTGCTTCCGTTTTATGGAACCACAATAATGTGCTATGATGATAAGAACCTTAAATTACTAATTAACAAAATAAAAACTAGAAATATTTTTACTTATTCAATAAAAAATAAAAAAGCAGATGTATTAATCTTTGACATTATTCAAAACAAACTAAAAACTTCCTTTAAATTAAAAATTAACAATAAAATTATTCATTCTTCTAATTATAAATTTACTATCAATGCAATCGGAAATCACAATATTTTAAATGCAACTGCAAGTATTGTTGCGGCTAA
This sequence comes from uncultured Alphaproteobacteria bacterium, assembly GCA_902575815.1. Classification (GTDB taxonomy): domain Bacteria; phylum Pseudomonadota; class Alphaproteobacteria; order HIMB59; genus CACPNW01. Next base: position 40,512 of record CACGTA010000009.1, read on the forward strand.
ATTAAATGGAATAAAAAATAAAGATATTAATAACGCCTTGACTAATTATGTTGGTGTTAAAAGAAGATTCTCATTTATTGGAAAAAAAAATAAGTCCTTTGTATACGATGATTATGCGCATCATCCAACTGAAATTGCAGCTACATTAAGTGCAGCTAAAAGTCTAAAAAATAAAGTAATAGTTGTTTTTCAACCACACAGATACACTAGAACTAAAACACTAATTGGAGAATTTGTAAAAGTTTTATCAAAAGTTGATTATTTATTTTTATTAGAAACTTATTCAGCTGGAGAAAAAATTATCAAGGGAGCGACTTCAAAAGATATATTTTCTAAAATATTAAAAAAAAATAAAAATACTACATATTTAAAGAATATAAGTGATTTAAATAAATTAATGAAACCTCATACTATGAATCAAAATACCATTGTTTTTATGGGTGCAGGCTCAATATCAAGTATTGCAAAAAAATATTTGAATAACTAATGTCAAAAAAAATTATAGAATTAGCTGATAAACTTAAAAGTAAAATTTACTCAGATTATAATGCTGGTAAACATACTTGGTTCAGAACAGGTGGTAATGCAAAAATATTTGCTATAGTTGAAGATAATTTAGAGTTAGAAATAATACTAAATGAAATAAATAATGAAAATTTTTACATAATAGGGTCAGGTTCAAATCTTTTAATTAGAGATAATGGTTACAATGGAACTCTTATAAAATTAGGCAAAGGTTTTAATACTATTAATATTAATGATAACAAACTTGAAGTTGGCGCTAGTATTTTAGACATTAATTTATCAAATTATGCATTTAGACAAAATATAGAAGGTTTTGAATTTTACAGTGGTATTCCAGGGTCAATAGGTGGAGCAGTAAAAATGAATGCAGGTTGCTATGGTTCAGAAACAGTAGATCTTATAAATAGTATAGAAATTTGTGATAATTTTGGTCAAAGAAAGACAATTACAAAAGATAAACTAAATCTAAAATATAGATCTTCAAAAATTAATAATACAGAAATTGTTACAAAAGCTATTTTTAATTTTAATTATGGAGATCAAAATTTAATCAAAGAAAAGATTAATGAAATAAAGAATAAACGTTTAGAATCTCAGCCAATTAAAAATAAAACTTCTGGCAGCACTTTTAAAAATCCTAAAAATTTTCATGCAGCAAAATTAATTGAGGAAGCAGGATGCAAAGGTACCAATTATGGAGATGCATATGTGAGTGATAAACATGCAAATTTTTTAATAAACAGGGGAAGTGCCTCAGCAACAGATATAGAAAACCTAGGTAAAAGTATTGTTGAAAAAGTATATGAAAAATTCAATGTAAAATTGGAATGGGAGGTAAAAATAATAGGTGAGTAATAAAAAATTTTTAATTTTAGAAGGAGGTAATAATGAAGAGCACGATGTATCTCTGGTGACCTCTAGAGAAATTCAAAAAATTCTTAATCAAAATAAATTGAAGTTTAAGACATTAAGAGTTAATCCTAAAAACTTTCATAAAAAAATAATTAATTATAAAAATTTTGTTTGTATTAATGCTTTACATGGACCTTTTGGTGAAGATGGACAAACTCAAAAAATTTTAAAAAAAAATAAAATTCCTTTTTCTCATTCAAATATAAAATCATCTAATCTATGTTTTAATAAATCTGCATCTAAGAAAGAAATTATTAAAAATAAATTAATGTCTCCAAAATATTATCTTTTAAATATAAATGATTTAACTGAGAAGAAATTAATTATTATCAAAAGTAAATTAAAAAAATTTGTTATTAAGCCTAATAGAAGTGGTTCAAGTTTTGGTATAAAAATAATTAAAAATCAAAAAGAATTTGATATTTTAATTTCTAATTTAGATGAATTTAAAAGGAAACTTAATAATCACAAAGAAATTTTAATAGAAGAGTATATATCTGGAAGAGAGCTCACAGTTTCAACTATTAAATTAGATAAAAAAATTCACGCACTTGCTGTTACAGAGATAAAATCAAAAAATAATTTTTTTGATTATAAAGCAAAATATTCAAAAGGTTATGCTAAACATATTTTGCCAGCTAAGTTAAATAAAATAAATTATGTTAAATGTCTTAAATTTGCTATTAAAGCTCATAAGCTTTTAGGTTGTAATTCACTTGCAAGAACTGATTTTATTTTTGATACAAAAAAAAATAAAATCTTCTTTTTAGAAACAAATACTCAACCTGGACTTACTCC
>CACGTA010000010.1 GCA_902575815.1 uncultured Alphaproteobacteria bacterium
AAACCAATCGGTCCACAACCTGCAATTAATATTTTCTGATTGTTCTTATTTTTTATAAAGGATGATGCATGTAAAGCAACCGCAAGAGGCTCGGCAAATGCTGCCTCTTCAAATGAAGTATTTGTATCGATCAAATGACATTGACTTTTATCAACAATGATTTGTTCCCTAAATGCACCTTGAGTATGTGGCATTTTAGCAGCACTTCCAAAAAATAATACATTTTCACAAAGGTTAAATTTTTTTATTTTACAAAACTTACATTTATAACAATACAACGCAGGATTAATAGAAATACGATCATCTTTTTTGAATTGTTCTAGATTGCTTCCAACTTCTAGGATTTCTCCTACTGCCTCATGGCCTAGCATTAGAGGTTCCATAATTTTTCTTCCACCATTTTCACCATGTAAGTAATAATGAATATCGGAACCACAAATTCCACAATTTCTCATTCTAACTCTTATTTGATTTGTTTTTAGATTTTCAGAATTTTTTTCTTCTTTCACAGAAAACCTTAAATCACTATTAAAGTAATATTTTTTCATTTCTAAAATTTAATATAAACAATTTATAATAATATTTCAAAAATATCTTAGAATTAAAGGATTTTTTAAATTTGAATTTTGTATTTATAGGTAAATAATTATTGAACAGATATAAGAACTCTATAGGATATTTCTTAATTTCATTAAAATGGGAGGTTATAATGGAAAAAATTAAAAAAATATTAGTAGGTATAATAAGCGCTAGTTTATTAATACCATTCAGTATTGCTAACGCTTTGCCTCCACTAGCAGCAGGTTCTGACTGGCTTAGAGATTGGAGTGGAACTACTTTAGTTTTAACTTCACATACTGGACCGACAACAGATGCTGCAAAAGTTATGGCAAAGGAATTTGAAGCAATAACTGGTGCAACCGTGGAAGTTATTGACGAGTCTTGGACTGATCTTTTAGCAAAACACCAAGCAGATTATGCTGCAGGTAACGGAAGTTATGATGTTGTAACTTGGGCTTACCTATGGGGTGGAAACTATGTTGAAGGTGGACTTGTTGATGACATGGAACCCTACATGAGCAGTGAACTTGCAGATCCTAATTATGATATGGGTGACATTCCGATGGCAGTTCAAGAAGTATATGGTAGGTATAGATTGGCTAGCTCACCAAACCCTGATGGGTTATGGGCTCTACCATATAAGTTTGATGTATATTTAGCAATGTATAGAACTGATCTTTTTGAAGAGGCTGGTTATGACTCATGCCCTTCAACTTATGAGGAGTTATACGAAGCAGCAGGTAAGATTAAAGCAAATCATCCTGAAATGGATCCATTAGCGTTTCCAATGGCAATGGGTGGTAACTTCTTATCAAGCTTTATGGCTATGAATTCAGGATATGGTGCTGGTACTCCAGACTCATGGACTGATGGAAATTTATTTCCAAAAATGCATCAAGAGCCAACTGTAGAAGCTGCAAAAATGATGAAGAAACTAATGGAGTACATGCCAGCTGATGCTTTAGATTATGATTTTGATAAAGCAAATACAGCTTTCGCTCAAGGTAACGCTGCATTTACAGTTAACTGGAATGCATATATGCCTTATGTGCTTGATCCAAATTCATCAGCTGTGAGTGATAAAGTTGCATTCTGTGCTACTCCAGGTGGACCTGAGGGTCGCTATTCAGCACTTGGTGGTTGGGTACAAGGTATATCTTCACAATCTGAGAATAAAGATGCAGCTTTCCAGCTAATTCAATTCTTGTCTGGGAAAGATAGAGGTGTTGATTTTGCAATGAACGGTGGTTCAGTTGCAAGATTCTCTACAGCTAATGATCCAGCAGTAGTTGAAAAATATCCTTTTTATCCATTACTTATGGATATTTTAAAAGGATATACTGGTTTTGGTGTTTACAGACCATGGCCTGAAATTGAAAAAACTATGGAGACCTATTTTCATAAAGTTATGCTAGGAGAAGATCCTGAGTCTACTTTGTTAAAGGGTGCTCAACAAGTTTACGTTCAAGCTCAAAGAGGTGGTTATAACCCAGGAGCAACAGGGCCTAAACCAAATTAAGATTTGGTTTTTAGTGTCTAATAAATTCATACAAATTTTAGATATAAAGCGGGTAAAAAATTACCCGCTTTATATGGTAATACCAGCAGTTCTAATTCTACTCTTATTAACAATATATCCTTTTATTTATTTAATTTACGTAAGTTCACATATTTGGCCTATCTCCCCGACTCTACCAAAAATTTATTTGGGATTTGGTCAGTTCACGTATTTATTTCAAGATCCAACATTTATAGAATCTTTAAAAGTTACAGTAAACTTAATGGTTGTTGGAGTTACAATTCAGATTTCTTTAGGAACACTTTTGGCTATTTTACTTTCTACTAAAACAAGAATTACAAGTTACTTTACCTTGCCATTCATGATACCTGTTTTTATTTCGCCAGTTGTTGTTGGATTAATTTGGAAATTTATGTTTAACTATGACTTGGGCATACTTAATTATCTTTTGGAAAGCATTGGGATTGGAGCAGTCAATTGGTTAGGCACACCTCGTAATGCTTTTTGGTCTGTAGTAATAATCGATACATGGCAATGGACACCCTTTACAACTTTAATCATCAAAGCAGGTTTAGATAGTGTAGATCCAACTCCCATTGAAGCTGCAACTGTTGATGGCGCGAATAGATTTCAAATCTTTAGACACGTAACATTTCCCTCTATAGCACCTATTTTCACAGTCGCTCTTCTATTTAGAACTTTAGATGCCTTCAAAGCCTTTGACATTATTTATATAGTAACAAGAGGTGGTCCAGGCGGAAGTACATACGTATTAGGATACAATATTTGGAAAACTGCTTTTTATCAGAATCAATTAGGATTAGCAGGTGCCATGTCAGTTATAATGATAGTTATAGCAACAATATTGGCATTTATATTGGTAAGAATCATGAAAGGACTATTAGAAAGATAATGATAGGAAGAATTTCAAGAACTGAACTCATTATAAGAGTATCTTTATTAGTAATATTTTTTCTATTCTTTATGTTTCCAATTTATTGGATGGTTGTGACATCTTTGAAAAATACAGTAGATATTTTTGCAATACCTCCAAAATGGTTTTTTTCAATTTCTTTTGAGAATTATTGGTACATCATGAGTGATGACTCAGGTTTTTTGAAAAAAATTTTAAATTCTGCAATTGCTTCAACTTTGAATGCAATATTTACTTTATTATTAGCATTTCCAGCTGCTTATAGTATGTCAAGATATAAGACTGGTGGAATCAATTTATTGATGTGGTTTTTAAGTATAAGAATGATACCCCCTATAGTCGGTGCAATACCTTTGTTTATAATTTTTTCAAAATTAGGTTTAGTTGATACATTTATAGCTTTGCCAATTTTGTACATAATTATCAATCTTCCATTTGCGATATGGATGATTAAATCCTTTATGGATGAAATACCAAAAGAAATAGATGAAAGTGCTTATGTGGAAGGTTGCTCAACAACTGGCGTAATTTTTAAAATAATTGTTCCATTAATTAGACCGGGAATTTTTGCAACATTAGTATTTTGTTTTATTATGTCTTGGAATGAATTCTTGATTGCATATATATTTACAAGAAAAGAAGCTATTACTGCGCCAGTAGGAGTTGCAAGATTTATTACAGAAAGACAAATACTTTGGGGTTATATAACTGCTGGTGCAACGTTAGCTTCAATTCTACCTATGTTGCTGTTAATAATTTTCCAAAAAAATCTTGTTAGAGGACTCACTTTAGGAGCAGTTAAATAATTAATTCCAATTTGGTTTTCTTTGCCATGGAGTTGGGCTAGCTGTTTCCTTGTCAGGAGCAAGAAAATTTATTTTATCTTTATAAATATCTTCCCAATCATAAGGAGTTAATCCTCCTGCATCAGTTTCAACCTCGTCTTCACTTTTTCTTGCATACAAATGATAAACTCTTGATCTCATTTCATCAGTCATTTGATTATAATGCGGATGATACCATAACGTTATTAAAGATCGTTTATTATCTGAGTTATTTTTGTTTGCTGCATGAAGAACTCTTGCATCACCAACTACAACATCACCAACTTTTGTAGGCACATCAATTTCATCTTGTTCATTAAGAAATAAGGGGTCATTAGGATTGTCTACTCTAGCTAATTCTTCAGAATGTGCATTTTTACTTTCATGAAATTTATGTCTTTTTCTGTGAGATCCAGAAAGGTATTTAAGACATCCATTTTCTCTTGATGTGTCTGTAAGATAGACCATTATAAAAATTTGATGTATGAAATCTGTATAAGAAGACTTATGCTCCCAACCCCACCAGTCTTGATGCCAAAAAAGTGGTGGGCTTTTCGGTGGCTTACTTATTAAATAACCAGAACTAAACCTTAAATCACTAAAATTAAAATTATTCTCTAATGATTTCATTAACTCTGGAGAAGCGATGAGATCACTATATTCTGGATAATCAGCTAAATGGATCATGCTTCCTTGAGACTTGTTTCTTTCTCTATGATCGCTTGATAAATTTTCTAGTGCTTTATTTGAAATATCTATGCATTTCTTAGTTAATTTTTCAGGCAAAACCTGTTCTAATACACAACAACCATTTTCTGTTAATTCTTTTAGTTTGCTCATTTTGTCATCTTTACTAATTACAATATTTAAATATATTATACATTATATGGAAAGGGATAAAAGAGGTTACTGGAAGCCAGTTGATAAAATTCAATATCAACCGATATTCCAATGGCCACTTAACTTTAAGAAAATATTTGGTTATTTTTTTAATCTTCCTGGTTTCTTTTGGCCATGGAATACATTCTACTTTTTATTAGCTTTTGCAACCTGGTATGTTTTTTCCCCAGAATTAATAAAATGTATTAATTTTGAGTTATCATGGATGTCACTATTTTTTTTTAGAAACCTGGGTATCTTAATTGCAATTGCTGGGATTCTACATTTACGATTATTCATTTTTAGAAGTCAGGGTGAAAGATATCAATATAACTCCAACAAACTTGATGAGTCAGGCAAGCAATGGATGTTCAATAAACAAACTAGAGATAATATTTTTTGGAGCTGTATTAGTGGTTGTTCTGTTTGGTCAGCTTACGAAATTATCTTTCTTTGGGCTTATGCAAATAATTATCTTCCTTACTTAGATTTTTATCAGAACCCTATTTGGTTTTGCTTATGGTTTGTTGTGGTTCTTTTTTGGAGAGAGTTTCATTTTTATGTTACCCATAGAATACTTCATTTTAAACCACTATATAAATATGTACATTACCTGCATCATAAAAATGTGAAAGTTGGACCTTGGTCTGGTTTATCCATGCATCCTGTTGAACATGTAATTTATTTTAGCGTTGTATTAATTCACTTGGTTGTCCCATCTCATCCATTACATTTTATTTTTAACTTACAACATACTGCACTATCACCAATACAAGGTCATTCAGGTTATGATCAAATTGAATTAACTAAAAAAACTAAAGTTCCTCACTCTTCTTTTTTTCATTACCTTCATCATAAAAATTTTGAATGTAATTATGGGGAGTCAACAATACCGCTAGATAAATGGTTTGGTACTTTCTATGATGGGTCCGAGGAATCTTATAAAAAAGTATTTAAGAAATAATTTTACTCTATTCTTATAACTTTCCACTCATTTGGCTTAAATGAAATTTCATAAGAACCTTTTGAATTTTTAATTTTTTTCAAAAGTTTACTATTTAAGTTCTCTTCAGTTACTTTTTTGATTTTTATATAATTTGAAGATAGCTTCAAAACTTCTTTTTCCGATGAGTAATTTAAGACAAATAATCTTGAAATATTTTTTTCTCTTGATGCATCAGTTAAATAAAGATTTTTTGATTTAACATCAAAAAGTTTTATTTTATCTAATTTATGTTTCCCTCTATCAATATAATCATGGGTTATTGGTTCATGAACAAATTTCATTATATTTTGAATTCTATTCATCAAATTATTTGGTTTTTCAAAATTAATTGCAAATTCAAACTTGATTCTACCACTTTGATCAGCCAAGAAATTGGTATTCCAATAATTATTATATAACCATGGAGTAATCATTTTATAACTTCGGTCTACATTGTGATGTTTATCAAATTTACCATAATTAAGACCTCCAACTAACCAAAGAGGGCAATCTTTTGTTGCTATTGTAACACCTCCATCTTCGCCGTGATAGGAAACCCAATTTTGGGTTGTTACAAAATGTTTGTTTGAAAAAGGTAAATTATCTTTATCCAGCTCAACAGTTGCCCCTGCTGTCTCAGAGTGAAATTTTGGATTTTTCCCTGTATTGACTGTCATTGGTAGGTATAAAGCATGAGGATTTGAATCAGGCTGCTTCATAATTTCAACATTAATTTTAAGAGTCTCAGAATTAGAGAATAATTTATATTCTACAACTACTTCATCATTGTTGTTCATTGTAAAACTTTCATCGACTTTTAGATAATTAGTAAATTTACTAAATGTTCTTTTATTAAACTTTCCACTTTTCTGAATATTTTTCCATTTATTATTCCATGAAGATCCCCATCCGAGTTGTCCTACGTTAATAGGTCTGAAGATTTCATTTCTAGATTTACTTTTGGGATATTCTAGTACAGGAATTCCAAACCTGTAGTTGGAATTGTTTAAAATGAAATCTTTATTTTGAGCAATGATTTTTTTTATTCCGCCTTTCTTTTCAAATATAATTTTTAAATATTTATTTTTAATTTCTTGACCTTTGATTTTAAGATCTGTTCCTTTTTTAATTTTTCTAGATTTTATTTTTACAGCTGAAAACGCATCTACTTCTATTGGGACATAATTAATTAAATCATCACTAATTTCTGGCATAGTCATGTCCTGTCTTTGAATAGAGTTTTCTTTGTCTTGCCGTATTAAATCGATCTCTCTATCATTCCATCTTTTCATATCAAAGAAATCAAGGTGTGATTTCTTTTTGTCCATATCTTTTATTTCTTTTGCATAAGAATAGTCTTTGTCAAATCTAGGAATTTTGACATAAGATTTAATTTTAAATGGCAGTGAATTAAAAGCTATAGTGGTAGGGCCCTCACCACCCATTTCAGAAGCAAGATTTTCTATACCATCCCTTCTTAACATTCTAGCAATTGAAAGACCTTCATATGGAAGAACTTTTTTCATTACCCATTGCATAGTTGTTTCATCAGAATTAGGTTTATTTATTGACCTGTCAGCCCCCCAAGTATGCTCTGCATATAAACCAAGAGATTTTTTGGCACTTTCTTCTAAATTTTTTCTTCTAATATTATTTGATTTTTTTCCATTAAAAATATTTAAGATATTAGCTCTTCTAAGTGCTCGTTGACCTTCTGCACTTATTCTTGTTTCATTTGGAGTGCTACCTGCTCCAAAATTCCACCAATCTGACCAATCACCACTCATTGTAGGAAGTTTTTTTTGTTTAGATAATCTTTCAAAAAATTCAGTTATAGTTACCATCCTTATTGGAATATTATTTTTATCTTTATTCCAACTTTTGAGGAAAGGTGTTATTTCTGCATGAGGAGGAGCATTATCATGGTGATTGATATTTGTTATTTGTGCCATAAAAAAATCGTGAGAGTAATCAATTTTTTTTAGATTTTTATGCATGTTCTTGATAGCTTTTTTCGTCTCTTTAATTCCGAAAGGTATTCTGAGAAAAGCAGAGGCAGTTGCACCATAAATTGGTCCATTATAAGCTAATATTTTTTTTCCAGACTTGGATTGCCAATAAAATCCACTTGGCCAAGGTTTTAAAGCGTGTCCATAAAATTCATTTATCGCCATACTAAATCCTTTAATGCCAAAGTCATGCAAAGCATCTACCATTCCCCAAGGAACGCCATTGATGTCACAATCCATTGCATAATTTATTTTCATACCTTCTTTTCTTAAAATCTTTAGAGGCTCTAAATTATCTATTAGCATTTGATGATCCATTAGAGGTGTCATATGCCATTTTACTCCGGCTACATCAATTAAACCTCTTTTGTGAAATTTTAGAAATTTATCTCTGTAACTATTGGTTGTATTTTGCCACCAATCTAAAGTTATTCCAGTTACTTCACAATTCCATTTAAATTTTGACGTAATTGGATTTTTAGAATTTTTTTCTACAAGATCTATAGCTTTCTCAATATATCTTTTATGTAACTCAAAAATAACTGGTTGAGGGGATGTATAACCAATATCTGTGTGAGTGTGATGTAGTAGTAAAATTTCCTTAACCATATTATTAGCCCTTTCCTGCATTCATGGATCCTAAAGTTAATCCTCTGATAAAATGTTTTTGTAATAATAAAAATATGAGTAACGTTGGTATACTAGCCATAACTGTAGCTGTTAAAATTGTGGGGCCATCCATAGACGCATATAAATCTTTCATACCTGTAAGTACTGTTGTTATAGGTCGAACTCCCACAGAACGAGATAAAACCATTCCAAATAAGAGATCATTCCAAATCCATGTAAATTGTATAAGAAATACTAATAACAGAGGTGCTTTAGCCATTGGGAGCATAATTTTATATAATATTTGAAAGTTTGAAGCGCCCTCTATTTTTGCTGCTTCTTGTATTTCCCAAGGTACAGTCAAAAAGAAACCTCTTAGTACAAATGTTGCAAATGGTATACAGAGGCCAACATAAACTAATATTAAACCTATTTTAGTATTATAAATTCCTATAGCAACGTAAGCTTCAAACAATGGCAGGAGATACATTTGAAAAGGGAAAACAGTTCCAGAATAAATTATCAAAAACCATATAAGTCCGTTTTTAATTTTTAATCTAACTATTCCATAAGCTGCAATAAAAGCAAAAAAAACAGCTAGAGCAGAACCTGCAAACCCATATAATAAACTATTTAATACTCCATCGCCTATTCCTTTATTCCAAGCTGTTATTGCATTATCTATTATTGAAGTACCCCAAATAATTTCAGTCTTATCACCTTTTGCATATTGTGAAGCTGTTTTATTAGCATTTACTACGAGAAAGAATACTGGGTACAACCAGGCCATTACTATGATTGCCATTGCTGAAAGGCCAGTTACTATTTTTATTCTTTCAATAGTTTTATAATTCATAACTAATTACCAACATCTTCTTTTACTAAAACTGAACGTAAGTAAAAATATGAAAAGACTAATCCCACTAAACTAATTAGAACTGCAACAGATGCTGCATATCCTAAATCAAATAAAACAAAACCTTCTCTATACATTGTCACTGCAAGAACTTCAGAGTAACGTCCTGGGCCTCCTTGTGTCATAACCCAAACTTGATCAAAGACTCGAAAACTATTTATCAAAGCAAGAAGGGAGGCAATAACAAAATAAGGCATAATCATCGGTATTACTATTTTAAAAACTAATGTAAGACCTTTGGCACCATCAATTTTTGCAGCTTCAAGTTGTTCTTTAGGCATTCCTTGAAGACCAACGATAAATATCATCATATTAATACCAGTGGTTTGCCAAGTATAAGCACCAATCATTGAGTAGGTATTTTCAGGCGCTCTAAATAACCAATCTCTTACCAAGTGATCATAGCCAATAAGAGATAGAATTTGATTTATTAATCCACTTTTATCTAAAATAAAGCCAAATAAAACACCTGCAGCAGCTGCGGATACAGTGGCAGGTAAATAAACTAAAATTTGAAAATAATTTGACCTTGGCAAAAATTGCATTGAGTAGGCAAATAAAAAACCTATAGCAACTGGAAAAACAGTAGCAAAAACTGTCCAAATAATTGTGTTATAAATAGGAGTTATATAATTCGGATCTAAAAATAATCTAACATAGTTATCAAAACCAATAAATTTTGCAGGATTAAGTCCATCATTATCTGTGAAACTCATTACCAAGGTTCTAAGAATTGGATAAATACAAATTAAACCTACTAGTATAACTGCAGGGGCAACATAAAAGTAAGCTTGATTTTTATCTTTTTTTAAAAAACTCATAAAATTTTAATTAATAGCTCCTAAAAAGTTAGGAGCTATTTTTTTTAAGTAAATTAATTATTACTCCAGTAGTTGTCTGCAATAGTTTGTAGATTTTCCATTACATCCTTATAGCTTGAAGGATCTAAAACAAATTTAGAAATCTCATCAACTGCAGCTTCACAAATTTCAGTAGGAGTAGCCTCCCAATATCTGTTAATTTGTCTGTATCCACCGTCATTAATTTCCTTTACTAGCTGACCAACTTCTCCAGCTGGTAAGGCTGCGCCTAAGTTATGTGGAGGGAAGAACATTAATTCTGTCCACTTTGCTGAAGCTTCTTTAGACATCCAGAAATCAATAGCATCCATTGCAGCATCTTTATTTTTTGCATTAGCTGCTACCATAATTGGTCCAGCTTCAAAAATTACTGAAGGTTGCATTGAAGCATCTTTGTTAGGCACAATAAAGTATCCCCACTCTTCCCCTTCAGCTATACCGCCTCCAGTTACTGTAGATGCAAACCAAGTCCCAACTAGCATATGAGCAACATCACCCTTAGAGAAACTATTGTTCATTGAATCTCCAGTAGTGAATCCAAAAGCTGCACTTCCATCATCCATCCAGCCTTTATCCATCCAAGATTTCCAAGTTAAAAATGCTTCTTCAACTTGAGGATCAGTATATTTAGCTCTACCTTCCATTAGGTCTTCATAAAAATCAGGATCAGATCTAATTAGAAATTCTTCAAACCAAATAAATGCTGGCCATCTACCTTCAATTGTTTGGCCTACTGGTGTTCTTCCAGATGCTTTAATTTTTTCAAAGTTTGATTCCATTTCTTCCCAAGTTTTTGGCTCACTTAAACCTAGTTCTTTGTAAACATTTTTATTGTAATACATTGGCCAAAAAGCGATCAAACTTGGAACAGCGTAAGTCTTACCATCAAATTGAAATGCTTTTGCAAGATCCGCTGATACCTCTCCACTTGAAACATATTTATCCCAAATAGGAGAAAGGTCCTCAACTAAACCTGAATCAACCATTTCTTTCATTCTGTATCCAGCCCACCAAGTAAATAGTCCTGGCGGATCTGCTCTCAGTGATTGTCTCACAGCAGCTTGATAGCTTGAAGTGTCTGAAAATGGAGTAATCTCATAAGAGTTATTTCCATCCATAGCAAAAGTTTCTGTCCACCAATCTTGCCATCCAGCTTTATCATGGAAAAGCGTAACGTCACCAGCTTTTGAAATATTTGCAGTCAAGAGAAGCGCTGTACTTAAAAAAATAAATAAAATTTTTTTCATTTTACCTCCCAAAATTAAAACCAACAAAAGGTTGGTTTATTGAATACTTAAATACTATACATAAATATTCAAAACTCATAACATCAATTTTAAAGTTTTAATTTCATTTTCTACAAATGAAAGTTTAAAACTATTTTCATCATTTTTGACTTCATCCAGATTTTTTTCTAGAATATTTGTTTCATAAATCTTCTTAATATTAAATTTGATTTCAAATTTACATTCACAATTTTGTTTGCCCAGATTTTGTGCTCTAATAATAATAGAATTTGAATCACTACTTGGCTTAAGAGTATAATTAATTAATTGTGAGTCACACGAAATAAATGTTTCCTCAATTTTATCTGAAACTCTTTTTTTATCTCTTAAAATAATAGGTGGAGATAATGAGTCTAATCCAAATTTAAATGAAGTAGAATTATCAAAATCATGGGAATGTGTCTGAAATCTAAAGCGAAAGGGAATTAAACCATCTTGTGATGCTTTAAAATTTACCATCCAATGATTATTTATTGCCCAAGAATAAAGATGAGGCCCTTCAGGATTTAGATCACCAGTACCAGTCCACTTTCCAGCAGTAATACCACCTAAATTTAGCAAGGGTGCATCTAAAGATGCCATTGAGATACCTTTTGAGCCATCTGATACATTAATATATCGATGTACCGGATACCAATCTTTAGCAGCTCCTGTTAATTGATCATCATTAGGAACTGAATTAATTCCATTTAGATCTAAATTAAATTTAAAATTTTCTAAATTTAAAGGGAACGCGAAAAAAACAGCTTCTGGGTCTGTTACAGGCTTTTTATCAATAGACCAATGAACATTTAGTGCTTTTATATTTTTCTGAAGAAAAATAACACAAGTTCCTTGCATTATACCTTTAGCTTGAATTGATATTTCAATTTTTACTTCATCATTTTCAATTACTGCATCTTTAACTATGACCTTTTCAGGTTTAGATCTAATGTAAGGAGTGTCTTTTAGTCCAATAAAAAAATCATCATGCGAAAAATCAAAATTATTAATTGCTAATCTTCCTTCCTTAGAATCAACTTCTTCATAAATATAATCTCCAAAACCATGATTGTTAACTTTTGAAGCAAAATTGTAGTCGAGTTCTTTATCAAAAAATTCTTCTATAGTTCCATTGGTAGTATCTACTTTTATTCTATAATATTTATTTTCAATTATATTTTTATTTGAAACTAGATCTGTCTGATCATCAGATTTTGAGATATCAACAAATTTATATCCAAATGCTGGAAGCTTAGTAGAAATTTTTCTTACCGGTGTATGTGGCCTAAAACCACCCCAACTCGCTCCTCTTTCAAAAAAAGTGTCTAGCACTCCAACAGGAGCCAAACCCCATCTGGCTTCTGGCTCTTCAATTACAATTTCTCGTTCAAACGGTAGAGTATTTATTACTAAAAGTTCATTGGAATTAGGATCTGGATAAGCAACTGATTCTTCATGATCTCCAAGATTAAAGTTACCCTCAACTTTTTGATCTGCAGAAGCAGATGTTGAATCATATAATGGATCAGATACCAGTTCAGCAAACTTGTTTGAAGATTTGGCAAGAAGATCGTGTGTTTCCATAGCAGCATTGTATGCATACCAAGATTTTTTATTCCAAATTGCTTTTGAAAATAATGACTCTGGCATATCTATTGAAGTATAAGCTCCCCAAGTATGCTCGTCATATAAAGTCATGTTCTCATATATAGATTCGACTTTTTTGCTATTCCAACCAGATTTCTCAAATATTTTTAAAATAGACTCAGTTGCTTCATAGGATAATAAAAGTTCATGGGTTTTTCTATTTAATCCTGTTTCGTAACTACTTGATCCTGGTCCATCAGTCCAATGATCTGTCCAATCGCCTCTTTGCGTTTGCATTTTATCTTTATAATCTTCATTAAGTTTTTTACCAAACTCAGAAACAGTTAAAAATTCCATCTTCAATTCGTTATTCTCATTCCAAGATTTTACAAAATTAGACATTCTTTCATCAGGAGGACCATTGTCTACTCTAATTGGATGAGTTGACTCACAATATAAAAAGTCATAATTATAAGAATCATCATTTTCTAATTTATTTAGAAATCTAGGTAAGAGTTTATCTGTAAATTTTTTATTACCAAAACCCACTTGACTTCTTCCGAATAAATAATGAAATCCATTCCACGCTATAATATTTCTTTTAGAAGGTCCTTGCCAGATAAATGCACCTGGAAATGGTTTGACTCTTGCGCCTCTAATGGGATTAACTGCTATTGAAAAAAAATCTATACCTATCATTGATAATAATTCAGCGAATACCCAACTAACTCCATTGACATCATCCTGCATCGCAGCAGTAATATCAATATTGTAATCATCTTTTAATATTTTAACTGGATACAAACTCCGAATCATTTGTTCCATACTTAATAAAGGTGTGAAGTTATATTGCATTCCTGCTACATCAATTCTTCCTTTTTTATACCATTCAATAAATCTATCAATTTGTGATGATTTTGCATTTTTTAAATATTCGATAAATGGACCAGTTGTTTCTACAGTCCATTTGTATTTTGACTCTTTTGGATAATCATTTGTTTTTTCTATTAAATCTAAAGCTTGTTCAACAAATTCTCCGTGTTGTCTGAAACAAGCATCTTGGTAGTCAGTAAAACCAATATCGGTGTGTGAGTGGTTACATATGTAAATTTTCTTAATTTTAGACATGAATTTAGTATATTTATATTGCAACTAATGACAAGGCCTTTTACTTACAAAATGAAGTTGTATATATGAAATTATGGCATTTTTCTCAGAAAAATTTTTATTAGATCACATCTATAAAATTATTAATTTTTATTATCCAAAATGTATAGATAAAAAATATGGTGGTTATATCAATCAATTCTATGATGATGGGGAAATAGCAGATTATGATACAAAGCATATAGTTGGTACCTGCAGATTTATTTATAATTTTTCAACTTGTTATAATTTATTTAAGAATAATGATTTTGCTGAAGCAGCAAAACATGGATTAAAATTTTTATATAATAAGCATAAAAGAAAAGATGGTTCATACATATGGGTTATGGATAAGGATCAAATCAGTGATAAAACAAGACACTGTTATGGAATGGCTTTTGTTCTTCTGGCATATGCCATAGCTACCAAATATAAAATTGAAGAAGAAGATAATAAAAATAAAATCTATGAAACATATAATTTCTTAGAAAATTATTTTTTTGAAAAAAAATTTGGAATGTATGTTGATGTAATTGATGGAGATAATTTTAATACAATAGATTCTTACCGAGGCCAAAATGCGAATATGCATTTATGTGAGGCTCTACTATGTTGCTATGAAGCCACAAGAGATACTATATTTCTAAAAAGAGCTAAAAATATCGCTAACAAAATTTGTAATGATTTAACTTATAAAGACAATTATGTTTGGGAACACTATAATGAGAATTGGGAACATGATTGGGAATACAATATAAATGATCCCAAACATTTATTTCGCCCTTATGGGTTTTTACCTGGACATTTTTTTGAGTGGGCTAAATTACTAATGAATATTTACAGACATGATAATGAAAATTGGCTTATTAAAAAATCAGAGGCCTTATTTGATATTTCTATAACTAATAGTTGGGATAAAAAAAATGGAGGAATTTTTTATACCTTTGACAGAGAGAAAAAAATTTTAGACACGGATAAATACTATTGGGTTCATTCTGAAATGATAGCTGCAGCTGCTGGACTTCATAAATTAACGAACAATACAATGTATCTTGAATGGTACGATAAATGTTGGGAGTATGTAATACAGAACTTTTCAGACGAAAAATATGGAGGATGGTATAGGGTACTAAATGTTAAAAATGAGAAATATGACAACTATAAAAGCCCGCCTGCAAAAACAGACTATCATCCAATTGCAGCATGTAGTGAAGCTCTATTATATTTAAAGTTTTAAATATTTGTTGATCCAACTGCTATAACATTTTCGAGAGAAAAATAATTATCTTTATTTTCATTATTGATACCACCAGTTGGAATGAATTTAATTTCATTAAAAATCTCTTCTAAAAACTTTAAAGATTTTACTCCACCATTTTTTTCAGCATGAAAATATTTAAGAATGTTACAATCATACTCAATTGCGGTTAATATCTCTGACGGAGTTGAGACACCCGGAATAAATAAGAACTGATTTTTCTTTGCAAAATCTAACATTTTTATATTAGTGCCGGGAGATACATAGAAATCAAATTTAAATTTAGTAACTTCTTCAAACACTTTTAAAGATTTGATTGAGCCTAATCCAATAGTTATGTTTGGATTTTGTTCCTTTAAATTTATAGCTGTTTCTAATGCATCATGACTTCTTAATGTAATCTCGATGACTTTATATTTTTCTAAAACAAGTCTATTAAATTTATCTATTATATCTTGAGAACTTCCTTTCCCAATAATTGGTAAGATTTTTTGATTCTCAATTACTTTTATAATTTCAGTTGACATAGAGTTTATGGTTAAAATTTTTTTTTGGAATTATAGCTCCTTTAAAATTAGCAACATTTTTTCCTAAACGATGTGCTAGTTTTACACAATCTTTAGTTTCACAGCCATTAAAATAATTATAAAGAAAACATGCATTAAATGCATCTCCACATGCCGTCGTATCTTTTACTTTATTGACTAAATAAAATTTATATTTTTCAAAATTACCTTTATTAAAAACATTAATCTCTCCATTACCTAATCGAAAAACTATAATTTTATTTTTATAATTCCTGTTAATAATTGTTTTGTGGTTTTTTAGGCCTAAGTTATTAATATCTTCTTTTGTCATAAATATAATATCAGCTATATTACTAAACTTAATCATGGTTTGTTGTGCAATTTTTTTACTTTTCCAATTTTTTATTCTTACATTAAAATCAAAACAGATTTTTGTTCCACTATTCTTTAATGATTTTAAAATCTTATAAAATTTACTAATACTTTTTTGCTCATATATTGATAATGAAATTCCAGAAAAATAAATTGCGTTATACTTAGAAATTTGATTGAACATTTTTTTAGAATTTACATCTTCAAATAATGTTTTGGCAGCAGAATTTGATCTCCAATAAAAAAATGTTCTTTCCCCCTTTTTATTATTTTGGATGAGATATAAACCTAATGTTTTATTTTTATTTTGAAAAATATTATTTATTTGAACGTTTTCTTTTTTTAGGAAGTTTAACATCTTTATACTTAATTCATCTTTACCTACTGAAGAAATATATGAAGATTTAGCACCCAATCTTGATAAATATATTGCTGTATTAGCTGTATCACCAGCAAAACTTTGTCTAAAAAAGTTATCATTCATATTCGATAGTTCAATCATACATTCGCCTATCGAACAGATATGCATCAATCTTACTTATATAAACTTGAAATATCTATTTCGGTAATATGCCATCTACCTAAGTTTGCAGTATACATGGTATTGCCATCTTCAGATATTGCAATATTTGTTGGATGCGCCATCGTTGTACAATGTTTATCTTCTATTAAAAGTTTGGTATCACCTTTAGTATCAGCAATATAAATTCTTGAAGGTTCGTAACAACTTATAAATAAGTTATTATCTTTATCAAATGCTAAACCATCTGGAACTACAGCAATATTTTCTGTAAAAATTTCTTTTTTACCAAACGAGCCATCATCGTTAATAGGCAATCTTGAAACACAAGGATGGAATGATTCAACCACATATAAAAAATTACCATCAGGGGATAAACACATGCCGTTTGCAAAATTAAATAACTCTTCAGAGCAAGGACCTCCTGCACCACTAGTTAAATCAAACTTATAAAGACCAATTCCTTTTTCATTAAAACCAAAACTATCTGAAACATATATACTATTTCTTTTACTATCAATTACAGGATAATTTGGTATTTTTGGACCTTTAGCAAATTCTGTAAAAGTTTTATTACTACTATCATATTTGTATAATGCAGCTTCTTTCATTTCACATGCAAACACATTTTTGTTTGAGTCAATAGCTATACCTAAGATAAATCCTCCACTACTCGCAAGGCATTCCATTTTAGATTTATCTTTTTCAATTTTCATTATTTCTCCATTTTCTGTTCCACAATACACATAACCTTCATCATCCAAAGCGACCCCTTCTGGATGTTGTAATCTTGGATTAGAAAATATTCCATCATAATAAACTTTAGCTTTATCTGAATCTAAAATTGGGTTCATAAATACCTCCCTTAGTTTAAACTTTTAATTAACTCTTTTTCTTTCTTTATTATATCTTGAAGCAATTTTATTCTTTCTTCACCACTTGTAAACTCTAACTTTCTAATATTAAGAGGATCAACTATATTTCTTAATATTTTTAACTGCTTTGGTGTTGGTGATTTAGTTAGCTTGCAATTTTTGTGATACTTTACTTTAAAGGAAGTATTTTGTTCTATTTCTGTTTTTGAAACACCTTTATGAATACTAATAACTTCAAGTAATCCTGTTTTTTTATTTTTTTCGAAAATACAGAGATTGGTAAAAATTTTAACATATCCTGGCTGTAAGCCTGCTTTCAATCTATCCTTATCTTTAAAAACACCTCTTCCAGCACTTACATAATCTACTTTTTCAACAAAACTTAGCTTTGAATGTTTTGTAACATAACAAACAAAATGCTGATGAAGATTAGAAACATCTGCCATACCCCCTTGACCAGGTAATCTTAATGTACCTCCACTCTTTTTCTTGATTTCAATATTATTAACATCTCCATATTTATCAATTTGAGCAGCTCCTATAACTTCATGTGTAATTTGACCATTTTGATAATAAATACTGTAGGAGTCATCTCCTCCCCAAAAATTTATACAAGTTTCTCTGTCTAAAACCTCGCTAAACGATAATGTCATTGGTCTAAAACTTACATCGTGATGGCCATATGTCATTGTAGTTAGTATTAATTTTGGTGCATGTAGTTTTTTTGCAAGAAAGTAAGAAACATTTGCTAATGGTGAAACAGCACCAGAACTACATAAGCTATTATTATCGTATTCATTTGCTAGCGCAAAAGCCATTATTTCATCACTTGTTGCTTTACTTTTTGACGTACTATTTTTGATATTTTTAGATAAATATTCTTTAAAAAATTTTGAGTCTAACTTATTCGATTTAGTTACAAAACTTTTATTCTTTTTAAAACTTTTACCAATTTTTAGTGGTGTTTTAGCGAAGGCATTTTTCAGATCTTCATAATCAGTTATGTAATAAGGTACTGAAGATGTTGGATAGGCACCGTAAGGAATGTGAGCAATAGCTTTAATAAAGTTTTTTGAGATCAAACTCCCTTTTTTTTCACGTGCCAGAACGTCTCTTGGTACAACTTCATCAACTGTTACAATTACTTGCTTACTAGCTCCTGCCATAATTGTATCAAGTGCTCGAGGGCCTAAAATTTCTACATTTCCGTCTTCATCAGCTCTACTAGCATGAAGAAGAAAACTATCAATTTTTAAAGATGGAACAATTGCAAACTGATTTTTTGAAACAGGATCTTTAAATTTTTTACAAAAATTAGTTTTATTAGGTAAATCAGACCCCCAAGGATATTGAAAGATTTCAGAATCAATATTTTGTTGTCCGGCACGTAATGCTTTGATTAAACCTAATGCAGACCAATCTATCACTTCAATTGATTTATTTTCACAAGTTTTTCGAAATAATGGAGCAAGACCAAAAATATCCAAACTTGAAAAACAAATTTGAATTTTTTTAATTGCATTTTTTTGAAGAAAAAGTTCTAAAGCTAAACCTCCTGACCAGCTGATAAATTCCAAATTTTTTGGATTCTTATTTAATAAATTTTTTATTAAAGAAATTGGCAATCTTGCAAAGTGATGTCCCCCTATACCAATAGACATATTGTTTTCAATTAGATCAGAAAGATAATTTAATGATTTAAATTTGGATGAAAGTTTCATTATAAAGCGCTTATAGAAAATGAATAATCTGTAAACAAAGGCTTATCTCTATAAAGTTTCAAACTGGTTGATACATGTCTTTTAGAAATCGGATTATTTTTATTCAAAGATACATGAGTTGATAATCCAAATGCAGAGGTTATTGGCTCAAAACCAATAGTAACATGATTGCTGTTCCAAGGATATTCTGTTCTCCCTTTATTACTTACCCACATTAGAACTGAAGAGAAATGATTTGGATTCCAAGAAAAGTTAAATTTATAGTTTTCTTCAAAATTTTCTAAAGACATGTTTCCATCAATTCCACAAAGTTGAAAAAGGTCTTCAAAGTTTCCATCGAAAGGAGGCTGTGAAAGATCAATAGTATTACCATCAAATCCCTCAACTTTGTCTAATGAAGAAAATTCTCTCCCAATTGCTCCTAAAGTTTTATCTTTTAAAACTAAACCTGGATAATTAAGTCCAAATTTAAAATTTCCAGGATTTATTTTTATTTTAGACATTTTTTTTGGAATGCGAAACATTGGATGTAAACCTATTGGTAGTTCACAATCTTCTTTTACGTGAATCTGAAGTCTACAAAAAATGTTATGAGGTTTATCATCTTGAACCTCAATTGTTCTAATCAAATGATCAACTAAATCATTTTCAGGATAATTAATTTTAAATTCAAGCTTATTTGATTTTTTTTCAATCAATTCCCAGTTTTTATTTGAACTATAACCATGTGGTTCATTTACAATATAAGGTTCAACAGAATAAGATGCCTTCCATTCATCTGTTATATCATCTATCGGTGAGTTAATGCCAAAAGGAACACATGGAAATTCTCCTTTAAGATTTTGAAGTATGCCGGGAAGAGAATTAAAATCATCTGAATTATCATTAAGCCAGTCGGGTTCATGAAAAGGTTTTATTTTTTTTCCATTAAGATTAAACATAGGGATCATTTTACATCCTAATGCATCAATTTCAATTTCACCACCCTTCCAGCTTAAGTAATATTTTTCATTCATGATTTTTCTATAGACATAATTTCATTAGTTATAAAATTATTAATTTCTTCATCTGAGTATCCAAATTCTTTCAATATCTCAAAGCCATGCTCTCCTATCATAGGAACTGGTCTTGTAACTTTTGTTGGAGTTTCGCTCAATTTTACAGCAGGAGAGACAGTTTTTACTTCGCCATAATTTTTATGGTGGAATGTAGTAAACATATTCATGTGTTTCACTTGAGGATCATCGTAGACTTGTTTATGAGTTTTTAAAGGTGCAGACCAGCAACCTTTCTCAGATAATTTTTTATCCAAAAAATCTGTAGTAAAATTTTTTGTTAAGTTTTCAATATAGTGAAATATTTCATCTCTTTTCTTTATCTGTAAATCTGAACCCATTGCACCGCTTGGGCCTTCACTATATTTCTTCAAACCTTCATCATTTAAAATTTCTGATAAATCTTCAAGAGATGCTACAGCTATTGTTATATAATCATCCTTGGTTTTATAGATTCCAAAAGGCGCTCCAGAACCTGGATGCCCTACTCCACTTTCAGGTCTTTCAAACTCTTGGTTCAAATTTAATACTGCAACAAATTCTTGTAATTGGTGTTGTAACAAAGCACTCATTAAATCAACTTTAATTTCTTGCCCTCTTCCAGTCCTGTTGCGGTAATGAAGTGCTGATAAAATTCCAATTACCATGTTCAAAGAACCAAGTTGGTCTGCTATACCAGCACCTAATTGAGTTGGAGGATATGAAAATCTACCTGTATTTTTTGCTAATCCAGTAATTCCTTGTAACAATAAATCTTGACCTGGTTTATTTAAATATGGTCCAGATTCTCCATAACCTGATCCACTACAATAAATTATTTTAGGATTTATTTTATTAAAATCTTCATAACCATATCCTCTCTTTGCCATAACTCCTGGGCGAAAATTTTGTATTACTACATCACAACTTTCTGCCATTTTATAAATAATTTTTTTGGCCTCAGGTTTTCTTATATCTAATGCAATGGAACGTTTATTCCTATTCCATGCCATGTAACTAGCTGAAGAATAATTACCCACCTTCTTATTAAAAAAATTCCATCGTCTAAAATCATCGCCGACATGAATACGCTCAATTTTATAGACCTCTGCACCATAGTCTCCTAAAATTTGAGTGGCGAACGGTCCTGCTAATAAATGACTAAAATCTAAAATTTTAACATCAGAAAGTGCACTTGATTTATCTAGCATTATTCTTTTGAATGTGAACCAGCTCCAGGCCGTGTCCTAGGTGTAATAACTAAACCACCGTCAACTCTAAAATCAGAGCCGTTTGCAAAAGCCCCACCATCTGATGCTAAATAAACTGCAGTCGCTGCTATTTCTGAAGGTTTACCTATTCTTCCAAGAGGATGCATCAAAATGAAATCATCTAATAAAGTACCTGTACCATCTTCTTCGACAACTTGATTAACCATTTCAGTAGCTACTGTTCCGGGTGATATCGTATTTGCTCTAATATTAAAAGGACCAAACTCAGATGCAATATTTCTTGTCATTGAAATAACACCTCCTTTAATACCAGCATAAGCAGCCCAACCTGGTAATGGTGTATGTGCTTGAACAGATGCAATATTTATAATTGAACCACCATTATTTTTTTTTAAATATGGTATTGAATGTTTACATCCATAGAAAACGCTTGAAAAATTTATTGCTAATATTTTTTGCCAATCTTCATTAGACATGTCTGTTATAGGATATCCACCTATTGCTACAGACACATTATTTACTATAACATCTAACTTGCCATAGGCATTAACAGTATCATCAATTAATTTTTTTACCTGATCTTCACTTGAAACATCAGTATTTAATGCAATAACATTCTGTGTATCTTTTTGAATCTCTTCATTTGTTTTGAAAAGAAGAGAGTCATTAATATCCCCTACACCTAATGAAGCGCCCTCTTTTGCAAACGCAAGAGAAATTGCTTTTCCTATTCCTGACCCTACTCCAGTCACAACTGCAACTTTATTTTCTAATTGTTTCATATTCCCCTCAATTTTTTCTTCTTTTTATTTCATCAAAGCCAACTGCCAAAATTATTATAATACCATTAACAACCATTTGCCATTGAGATTCTACGTTTAACATACCCAATCCATTAGAAATTACTGCTAAAATTAATACTCCTAGAGCAGCGCCTGTTAAAGTTCCTATCCCTCCTACTAAACTTACACCACCTAAAACGACTGCGGCAACAACTTGAAATTCAAATAAATCTCCAGCTACATGATTTGCAGATCCTATTCGAGAAGCTAACAATATTGCGCTGATTGAGCTTAAAACAGAACATATAACAAAAGCAGACAGTTTAATTAATTTTATATTATAACCAGCAAGCCTAGCAACTTCTGCATTGCCCCCAATTGCATAAAGTTTTCTTCCGTAACTAGTATTGTTCATAATATAAATAAATGTAACTAGAATTATGATTGCTATAATTGCTGCATATGGAAGAACTCCCATAAATTTTCCATTTCCTATATAAAAGAAAAAGTCTGAATATAATTCATCTGATATTGGTCTTTGTCCTGTATATAAATAAACTGCACCCCGTAGTATAAAAAGCATCCCTAGTGTAACAATTAAAGAACTAATGCCAAGATAAACGGTTAAAAAACCATTTACCAACCCAATCATTGCCCCAAACAATAAACAAACGATTATTCCTAAAGTAACACTCTCTGTAAAATTCATAACTTGAATAAGTGGTATTGCAACAAATGCTAATAATGATCCAATAGAAATATCAACTTCACCAGCAATTAATAAAACTGCAAAACCAATAGATGCTATTAATATAATTGAAAGTTGACCTGAAACATTCATTATATTTCTTAAGGTAAAAAAATATTCCGATGCAAAAGAGAAAAAAACAAAAACAATTAAAAAAATTATTCCTAAAGCAACTTCTCCTCTTGCTAAATATTTTTGAATATAATTCATGACTAAATTACTGAAGCCTTAAATATTTCTTCTTGTGTCGCTTCATTACGATCAAATTCTTTAGATATTTTACCACCGGCCATAACAATTATTCTATCGCTTAAAGTAAGTAAATCGTTCATTTCTGAAGTCATTAGTATAACTGAGAGTCCATCTTTAGCTAAATCATTAATTAGTCTTAAAATTTCTGTTTTGGCACCAATATCAACACCTCTTGTAGGCTCATCTAATATAATTATTTTTAGGTTTCTAATTAGCCATCTACTCAATAATATTTTTTGCTGATTGCCACCACTTAGTAATGTTATTAATCTTTCAGATGATGGGGTCTTTACTTCAAATTTATCAATATACTCATTAGAAATTTTTTTCTCTTTATTTTTATTAATAGTAAAAAGTTTCTCAAATATTTCAAGACTAGGCAAACTCATATTTTCTCTTAAGTTCATATCTTTAATAATACCTTCACCTTTACGATCTTCTGTTACATAACCTACACCATTTTTAACCATAGTTTGTGTGTTAAATTTCTTTAAGGTTTGACCATCAATATCAATAGATCCATTTGAAATATTATCATAACCGTAAATAGCTTTTGCCAGCTCTGTTCTTCCAGCACCCATTAAACCAAAAAAACCTAATATTTCACCTTTGTATAAATTAAATGAAATGTCTTTTAATTTAGATTTAGTAGAAATATTGTTTATATTCATTAAAACTTTATCAAATGATTTAACTGGTCTATCAAATTTTTGCTCGACTTTTCTCCCAACCATATCTTGAATTAGTATCTCTTCTGAAGTATCTTTTATATCTCTATGAGAAATTAGTTTTCCATCTCTTAGAACGGTTACTTCATTTGCAATCTTAAAAATTTCATCAATTTTGTGAGTTATGTAGATGATTGCTATATTATTTTTTTTTAAATTCTCAATTACTTCAAATAATTTTTCTATTTCATTTGGCGTTAAAGAAGAAGTTGGTTCATCCATTACCACTACGGAAGCATTTTGAAATATTGCTCTGGCAATCTCTACAATTTGTTGTTCGGAAATGGATAAATTTGCAACTTTCTCTCTTACATTCAGATTAAAACCTATTTTTTTTAATAAATTATTGCAATCGTTATAAAGTTTTTTCCAATTAACAATACCAAGACTATTAACAGGAAATTTTTCAAGAAATATATTTTCTCCAACTGTAAATTCTGGAATTAAAGCTATTTCTTGATAAACTACTTTTATACCAAGATTTAAACTGTCGTTTGGATTATCAATATTTACTTCTTTGTCATCAAATAAAATTCTTCCTTGATCTTTGTTATATGCACCAGCTAAAATCTTTATTAAAGTAGATTTACCAGCACCATTTTCTCCCATGAGTGCATGTACACTACCAGCTTTTGCTTCTAAACTAACATCATCTAAAGCAAGAACTCCTGGAAATTCTTTTTTAATATTTTTTAAAGTTAAGGATTTAAAATTATTATCCATTTTTTTCTTTTCTTAATGTATCAAAATACACTGCTAATATGAGTATCACACCTGGAACGACTAGTTGAAACTCTTGTGGAATACTCATTAGTATTATACCATTATCAATGACCTTAAGTATTAATATACCTAAAATTGTTCCTAAAATAGTTCCACTCCCTCCCTTAAAACTTGTTCCACCTAAAAGTACGGCGGCTATTACGATAAGCTCAAAACCTTTTGCAGATCCCTGTTGGCCGGTATCCATAAGTGAAGCTAGTATTATGCCTGCTATCCCAACCAACAAAGAAGTAATAATAAAACCAATTAACTTATATCTATTATTATTAATTCCAGACAAATTAGAAGAAAATGGGTTACTTCCTATAGCAGTAAAATATCTTCCGTATCTAGTATAGTTCAGTAGAAAAACAAAAATAGGAAGAATTACCAACATAATAATTACTGGCATTGGGACGTTATAAACAAATCCCTGCCCAATGAATGTAAAAGCAGGTATTAAATGAGTATTGTAAATAGCTGCCATAGAATAAATATAAACGCTTCCTTGCAAAATTAACATCATTGCTAAGGTGCCAATTAAAGAATTTACATTTAAAACTGTTCTAACCAAACCGTTTATTAGACCAATTAAAAAACAGAAAATAAATACCGAAAAGAAACCAAGAAATAAGCTTCCACTTATATTGATGACATCCATAACAATCACAGTAACAAAGGATAGAAGTGCTCCAACAGATAGGTCTACTTCACCACTTGTTAATAATATTGTCATACCAAAAGCAACAATCATGACCGTAGAGCTTGATCGTAAAATGCTATTAATATTTTGAATACTGTAAAATTGAGGATTGTAAAAAGATAAAAATACTAAAAGTAACAAAAGTATTAAAAATAAAATTGTTTCATTTTTTTGAAAAAATTTAGACACTTTTTTTAAATTAATAATTAAGAAAAGCCCCTTGAATTAAGAGGCTTCTCGATTTTATTTATTACAGATCAGATGCGTATTTTGTGCATTTTGTTTCTGTTGGAATATTAGCTACATTTTCAAAATTAATAGCTCTTTTTTGTCCTGCTTTATCAAAGTCATAGTATTTTGCAAAGTTATGAACAGTCAAAGCTAAAGTTGGTGTAACTTTATGTTCTGGAACATCAACACCATTGAATAAATCTACAGCTAGATTCATACCAGTATAACCAACACCTTCTGGAAACATTGCTGCTTCAACTAGGTATGGTGTACCTTCTTTTGTCATTTCATTTAAAAATGCTAAACCTTCTGAACCAGTACCTGCAACAACAAGATCATCTTCAGGTAATCCTGCAGCTCTCCAAGCTTGCAAGCCTCCTAAAGCTGAACCATCATTGATACCGTAGATAACATTTATGTTTGAATCAGCAGCTAATGCAGCAGACGCTACTTCAACTGAGCTATCAATCATACCTGAGCCGTCTAATTCATGAACTTTAACAGCATTCACATGTTGTGCAAGAGCTTCCATAAATCCAAGAGATCTTAACACAGTTGCAGATAATAATGGTAGTCCTACATCCATTACTCTTGCTTCTGATTCTCCTCTAGATACTAGAATTCTTCCAACTGCATCTCCAGCTTTGAAACCAGCATCATAATCACAAATAGCAAATAAAGTTGTCATTCCTTTTGCAGGGTTACCTTCTAATACAACAGGTGTACCATCTGCTTTAGCTTTTCTTAAAATTGGAACAACACCTTCTTCATTAACTGGAGTCATCATTAACACATCAACTCCTTTTGTCATGAAATCTTCTGCTTGTTGAGTTTGTTTATTTATATCTAAATTTGCATCCATTACTTCAAGCTCTATACCCAACTCATCTGCTCTTGACTGTAAACCAAAAATTACGTTTTGATACCATTCGTGAGTACCATAGTTTACAATGTAACCAATCCTTTTAGGATTAGCTGAGACTGAAAAAGCTAAAGAAAGAGTTATAACAGCTGCTAAAAACCAACTAACTATTTTCATTTCTTACCTCCCTATGAAAATTTTAGTTTATATTATGATATTATTTAGATATGTAAACAGTATTTTTAAATATAAACAAAATGTTCATATTTGAATTTTGCTATGAGAAGTTCCTTGTTTTGTATTAATTTTCATGTCAAAATATTAGAAGAATTATGACTTTTTTAGTTACTGGTGGAACGGGGTTTATAGGTAAGAGAGTAGTTGCAAAATTACTTAGTAAAAATATTCAAGTTGTCGCAACAGATATAAATATAGATAACGAACAAAATGATTTCGAAAAATATCTATATAGTAAAAATATCTCAATAAAAGGATTAGAACTACGAGAACTAGATATGTCATCTAAGGAGAACATAAAAAATATTTTTGATAACTATAAATTTACAAATATTATTGCGTGTGGATATCAAATGAGTAATCTAATTGACAATAATCCCATCAAAGGATCTGAGGTAAATATTGTTGGTATGACAAATTTATTTCAAGCTGTACTTGATTACAAAATTAAACGAATGGTTTTTCCAAGTAGTCAAAGTATTTATGGCACAACTTCAAAATTATTTGATGATCAACCTGTTAAAGAAGATGACTATTGTGGTCTTCAACATCAATTATTTACTTATGCTGTTATGAAATTATTAAATGAATTTATGGCTCAAAAATATATGGCATTACATAATATCAGTATTGCCTGTACACGACCATCTGTTGTTTTTGGTTATGGTAGAAAACGCAGTTCACTAATGTGGGCAGAAGAATTTGCAACCAATCCTGCTTTAGGAAAATCAGTGCATCTACCTTTCCCTGAAACAAATAAAGATAATTATATATATGTCGAAGATTGTGCTGAACAATTTATTGAATTGAGTTTGAAAGAAAAATTAAATCATTTTGTTTACAATACTGGTTCTGAAACTGTTTCAGGTATGGAATTAAAGAAAATAATATTAGAATTAATACCCGATGCAGAGATTACATTTGATGAAAATGGAAAACCTACGCCTTTTATAGATGACCAAGATGATCAACGTATTAGAGAAGAATTACCATTTGTGCCAAAAACCCTAAAAGAGGGAATAAGGGCACATATGAATGAAGCAAGAATAGCTCATAATTTAAACCCAATATAAAAAGGAAAAATATGTTAAAAACAACTACTGTTGGAAGTTATCCTAGAAAAGATAAACCTAAAGATACTTTGAGAAAACCTACCGTTAGTGAAGAAGAAGCGTTGGATATGGTACAATGGGCAGTAGAAGATCAATGTAGAATAGGTCTTAATTATATTACTGATGGAGAATCTTACAGAGAAAATATGTATTGGTTCTACCAGTTAAGAATTGACGGCGTAGATAGTAAAAATAAAAAATATAAACAATTTACTTTAGGAGGATCAACTGAAGATGTTGATTTATCTAAAGCTCATCCATTAGTTAAAGAAAAAGGTGGGTTTGGAATAGAGTGCGCAGTCGTAAATGATGAAATTAAAAATCAAAGATGGAATTTAGCTTCAAAATGGAAAAGGGCTCAAGATACTGCAAAAAATAAAGCAGTAGTAAAACAAACAATTACCGGACCTCATATGTTGTGTAGATTTTCTGTAAATGAAAGAAAAGATCTATATAAAAATGATATTGAGTTAGCTTATGCTTA
Source organism: uncultured Alphaproteobacteria bacterium (assembly GCA_902575815.1). Lineage (GTDB taxonomy): Bacteria > Pseudomonadota > Alphaproteobacteria > HIMB59 > CACPNW01. The sequence goes on from CACGTA010000010.1 coordinate 28,538, forward strand.
TGCAAAATGTATAAAAGATGAAATTGATCAACTGCAAAAATTAGGTTGTGAAAGAATTCAATTTGATGAACCAGTTTTAACAGAATCTCCAAATGAATGTACTTGGGCAGCAGATGTAATTAATGATATTGTTGATAGCTTTCCTAATTTGTATTTTAGTCTTCATATCTGTGGTGGAAATGCGCATAGAAAAAGAGGATATTTCGGAAAGTATGACGACATGCTTGAGGGATTAAAAAAACTTAAAGTTCATGAACTTCACCTTGAGCATTGTACACTACATTATAATATGCTTGATGTTTTTAGAAAGTATGATTTTAAAGGAAATCTATCTTTTGGTGTTGTAGATCAAAGAACAGATGAACTTGAAAGTGTTGAAGAAGTTCATAAAAGGATTAAGCCAGTAATTGATGAATTTGGATCTGATAGGATAATTTTATCTAGTGAATGTGGATTTGGACACGTGCCACTAGATATTACAAGAGCAAAGTTGTCAAGATTGGTTGAAGCTGCGAAAATATATTAAATTATAGCTTTTTCAGTTTCTTTATCAAAGAAATGTACTTTGCTTGGATCTACTTGAAAGGTTAATTCATCTCCTACATTAACTGCATAAGGATTATACATGCGGCTGATAATTTCTTTATCGTTAATTGTAATAAATAACTGTGTTTCTGTTCCGAGTGGCTCAACAATATCAACATTTCTTTTGAAAGACCAGAAACTTGTATTTATATTATTTTCGACTGGCATAATATCTTCAGCACGAATGCCAAGAAAAATATTTTTTTTGTTTTGCAATTTATTTTTTTGATCTTCAGTACAGTCGAAGTAGAGATTATCATCTAATTTTATTTTGATATTGTTATTAGAATTTATAATTTCAGCAGAAAAAATATTCATTGGAGGACTTCCAATAAAAGTTGCAACAAAAACATTTGTTGGTTTACTAAATACTTCAATTGGTGAGCCAATTTGTTCTATATACCCATCTTTCATTATTATTATTCTATCTGCTAATGTCATTGCTTCAACTTGGTCATGAGTTACATAAATAATTGTAGTCTTTAATTTTTGATGTAGTTTTTTTATTTCAGTTCTCATTTGAGTTCTTAACTTAGCGTCTAAATTTGAGAGAGGTTCATCAAAGAGAAAAGCATCTGGCCTTCTCACTATGGCTCTTCCCATTGCAACTCTTTGTCTTTGACCCCCAGAAAGTTGGGATGGTTTTCTAGATCGTAAGTCTTCTAATCCGAGAATACTTACTGCTTCATTTACTCTTTTTTCAATCTCCTCTGATTTTACTTTTGCGATTTTAAGACTGAACCCCAAATTTTCTTCAACTGACATATGTGGGTATAGTGCATAATTTTGAAATACCATTGATACATTTCTATCTTTTGGATCTTTGTCATTCACTCTTTCATCATTAATAAAAATTTCTCCTCCTGTGATTTCTTCAAGTCCTGCTATCATCCGTAAAGTTGTTGACTTTCCACATCCTGATGGTCCTACCAAAACTAAAAATTGGTTATGTGGAATTATCAAATCCATATTCTGAACAGCTGTTACTTTTCCATATTTCTTAGAAAGATTTTTTAATTCTACTTGAGCCATTTATCCTTTTACGCCTCCAAATGTTAATCCTGATACAAGATGCTTCTGCACTAAAAAGGTTAATAGTAAAGCAGGAATAATTATAAAGACCGCCAGAGCACACATACCAGGCCAGTTAATTGTAAATTGAGCAGTAAAATCCATTAAGCCAACTGTTAAAGTTTTTGAATCTGTGCTCCTTGCTAAATTAGACACTAGTGCATACTCATTCCATGAAATTAAAAAAGCAAAAATACCAGCAGAAGCAATTCCTGATTTAGATAAAGGTAATTCAATATGCCAAAAAGCTTGTAACTTTGTACAACCATCAGTCATTGCTACTTCTGACATCGCTCTTGGAATTTGTCTAAAAAAACCATCAGTTAACCAAACAGTAAATGGTATGTTTAATGCAACAAAAACTACTATGATCCCAAAGTGCGTGTCTATAATTCCAATTCTAGAAAACAAAATAAAAATTGGAAGACTAAGAGATATTCCAGGTATGGTTCTAGTTAACATTATCATTAAAAAGTAACCATTTTTAAATTTAAAGTTATGCCTTGCAAATCCATAGCCTCCAATTGTGCCAACTAAAACTGCGACAAATGTACTAGTAAAAGATATAACTACTGAGTTATAAAGATAACTTAAAACAGGGACGGGACTTCTTCCCATAGATCCTTCAGATCCTCCAAAAAGCATGGTTTCAAATTGATTAAAGCTCAAATTTCTTGGTATCCATACAGGTGGTTTGGCCATTACATCTACCTGAGGTCTAAATGCTGTTAACACAACCCATAAGCCAGGTGTCATTATTAGAATTATAAGAAGTATTGCACTTGTCCAAATTAAAATATTTTGAAATTGTTTTTTATTCATAGCTAAGCTGTTGTCTTGATTGCATTAATTTATAAAAAAAGAAAAATGTAAAAGCTATTGAAAGAAATATTGAGATATAGGACATTGCATTTGCCATACCCATTTTTGCATCAACATAACCTGTTCGAGATATTAATGTCCATAATAGTTCTGTTCTTTTGGCAGGACCACCTCCGGTCATCATTTGCACAATATCATAAGCTCTTGCAACATCTAATGATCGAATGGTCATTGCTATAAAAACAAATGGCATCAAAAATGGAAGAGTTATATTTTTAAAAACTTGCCAAGAATTGCAACCATCTACTCTTGCAGCTTCTAAAGGATCCTTTGGTATTCCTAAAAGACCTGCTAACAAGAGGATAGCAAAAACTGAAGTACTCGACCATATTTCTGCAGCCATTATTGAAATGTTGGCTAAAACTCCGTCTACTAACCATGGTATGGGTTGTATGACACCAAATTCTCGTAAAAAATTATTTAGAAGGCCTATGTTATCATTAAAAATATATTTCCATTGGAATCCAACTAAAATTGGTGAAAACATCATTGGAAACATCATTAATGTTCTTAAAGTTCTTTGACCATAAGTTATTTTATTAATTAATAATGCAATACCAAGTCCAAAAACTAATTCTAAATTAAGTGCAATTGCTAAAAATAATACTGTTCTTCCAAATGCAATCCAAAAGTCAATGTCGCCGATTAATCTTTCATAATTTCTAAAACCAACAAAACGATAAAGTGTATCAGGTTTTGTAAGTTTAAATGGTGTAAAACTAGTCCATAAAGAAATTAATAAGGGAAGTAAAACTACACAAGTTAAAATTATTAAGGTTGGTAATAATAAGACCCAAGGACCATTAAGAAATTTTTTCATTATTGATATCAGAAACTAGCTCTGCGAAGCAGAGCTAGAAAATTATTACTAATTAAAAGTAACCAGCATCTTCCATAATTTCAGTTGCCTTCTTAGAAGCAGTAGCTAAAGCATCTTCAGGAGATTTATCTCCAAGAATTGCAGCCTGAAGTTCTGGATATAAAGCATTTGTGAATTCAATCCACTCAGGAATTAGTGGTGGAGTGAATGCATCTTCAGCTAATGACATTTTAAATGTTTCAAAAACCATTAGCATAAACTCATCTCCCTCAGCTTTCTTTTCAGCAATAATTGCATCCCAGATTGCAGGACGAGTTGGTGATAATCCACCTCTAGCCTCAATCATTTGAGCTTTATTACTTGTTAAAGCCCATAAGAAAGATGCAGCTGCTTCTTTATCAGGACAAGACTCTGTCATTGAGAAAGAGTGAGATCCAGACCAACCAGTTCTTAAACCACCAGAACCCATTGGTGCACGAACAAGTCCTATGTCCCCAGCAACCTTAGAGTTTTCTGGATCATTAAAGAAACCAGCCCAACCAGCCCAATCAAGATTCATTGCGATTGTTCCACTTGCAAATCCTAAACCTGTGTCATCCCACAGATAGTTAAGCACACCTTCTGGAACTGCTTTTGCATTATACAAATCAATGAACCATTGAAGAGCTTCAACGCCAGCATCAGAATTGAATATTGGACGATAATTTTCGTCAAATAAAGCGCCACCATTTGCAATAACTAATTCATAGAAACGACCAGCTATAGCCTCTTCTTTTCCTACATACTGCGTTCCATAGAAATCAGGTGGATTTGAGAAAAATATTGATTGATCCTTAACTTGATCCCATGTTTCTGGTGGAGTTAAATCATAACCATATTCTGCTTTAAAGTTAGCTTTATTATCAGCATCTTCATAAAGACTTTTTTGATAGTATAAATTGCTGACATCACTATGTCTTGGCATTTGAACTAGTCTTCCATTAACTGTAGAGTGCTCTAAAATTAATGGTGTATAGTCTGCCAACACTGATGCAGGCATGATACTATTTAAGTCTGTATAAATATCACCATACTGAGATGCAAAACTTGTATGATTTGAAGCTACACAAAAGTCAAGATTGCCTGATGCAATATCTTTTTTAATCTCTTTGTCTAATTCAAAGTGATTTTTTTGTGTTACGATTTCAATTTTTCCACCAGTGTTTTCTTCCCACCATGGAATTACTTCATTATATAAACCTTCGTATTGACCTCCACCGATAAGTTTAACTCTTAGAGTTACACCAGAATAATCTCCCCATAACTCAGTTTCTGCTTTTGCTGAAAATGAACCAAAGAAAGATACGGCAAGAATCAATGATAAAAATAATCTTAACATCATTCCTCCATATTTGTTAATTTATTTAAGTATGATGCAATTATTTGAAAAAAATACAATAACTTTAGCAAAAATTTACACTAATAGTGAACAATGGTCCCAGGTTGAGAATTAGACTCAAGACAAGCATAAACTAAAGCCATTGTATTATAAGCATTATCTACTGAGTGAGTTAATTCAGTTTCTTCTCCTGAAGCATATCTTTGCAAACTAGACATAGTGCCTATAAATGCATCAGGAAACCAAGTGCCCACGTTCTTTACTTTTGTCCAATCAGTATCTTTTGTTGATATTTCAATTTCTTCTGGCTCTCCATTTGGATAATCAAGAAGTAATCCAAATTTTATATATGCTGCACCATCTAAACCCTCTACCCTAGCATACGCATGTGAATGTTTCATCCCATGCGAAGAATTATCATGTGTATGATTTATAGATAAACAACATCTTACATCATCTTCATATTGTAGAATTATACTTGATCTTGCATCTGCTAGATTAGGAAGATTCGGATGTTTTACAGATTTGCAATGTACGCTTTTTGGATTTCCAAGAACAGATCTTATCCAATCTAAATAATGGATTGAATGAAGAGGTACTTCCACGTTATCCAATGTTTCTAAAAAAGGCCATAAATGCCAAGGCGTTCCAACACTTAAACTTATTTCTAATTCAGTTAGCTTACCTAACATTTTTTTATCCATGGCTTCTTTTAGGGCAATCATCATTGGGCTAAATTTTAATTGAAGATTTACACAAGCAGTAATATTTTTTTCATGAATAATACTTCTGATTTTTTTAGCATCCTCCATACTATTACCCATTGGTTTTTGTAATTGGCATATGGCATTAGCTGGGATTTTTTCAACTATACTTAAGAGCACTTGTGGTGGAACGGCAATATCAAATACCACATCTTTTTCAGCTAGTGCTTCTTCTTCACTAGAGTAAATTTTTTCAATAGAATAAATTTCAGCACATTTTTTTGCTTTTTCTGTATCGGGATCATAAATACCTCTGACAGAAAAGTTTGCTTTTTGATATGCAGGTAAATGAGCATCGCTTACTATTCCCCCAGCACCAATAATTACAATTGGTTTTTTATTTTTTGGCAGTTCCCAGACAGTATTTAAATTTGCTATATCTTTAGTACTTATTTTATCCATGGGATATGTTTCTAACTAAATTTTTTAAAAAAGCAATAAATCATACAGTTATAAAAATTTAGATTAGAAAAAATTATGAATAAATAATGATTTTATTTCATTTCATAATAAGTTCTGTGTTAAATTAATTTAAAAATTAAGGAGGGTGTATGGCAATGCAAAGATATGGAATGGCAGTTAGATTAAAAGATGAAAAAAGACAATATTATATAGAAAATCATGCAAATGTATGGCCTGAAATTTTAGAAGAATTAAAAAAAATTAATGTTCAAAATTATAGTATCTTTTTGAAAGAAGATTTTATGTTTGGATATCTTGAGTATACAGGAAATGATTTTGATGGTGACATGGGAAATATGCAACAAATTCCAATAGTAGAAAAATGGACTAAACTAATGATTGATTGTTTTAATCCATTTCCTAATAACGAAGATAATAATTCTTGGGTAATGATGGATGAAATATTCCATTTGGACTAATCATAAAGTCAAATGTACATTATTCATTTAGATAAAATAAAACTTTAGTTAAGTTTATCTGATATTTATGAAAGTTGAAAATATAGAACTCTACTACTTATCAATGCCTGAAATTCTCGACGTTGCTGATGGTAGTCAAGATGCACTAATTGTAAAAGTAGAAGCTGGTGGTTTAGCAGGTTGGGGTGAATGTGAAGCTTCTCCATTAACATCAATTGCAAATTATATTTGTCCAAAATCACACTCAGCTGCAAATCCAATTAAAAGATCAGTGATAGATAAAAATATAAATAATCTTGATGATATAAAAAAAATTATCAATGAGGTTAAACAAAAATCTTTGATGATCGCTCAAACACCTCATACATTTTCAGGTATTGAAGTAGCATTATTAGATTTATTAGCAAAAAAAGAGAATTGCCCAATTTACTCATTATTAGGAGATAAAAAAACAACACCAAAAATTGCTTATGCGTCAGTATTATTTGGTAAAACTCCAGAAGAAACTTTTAAAATTGGGAAATCAATCAAAGAAAAAAAATTTAAAGCAATAAAATTTGGATGGCAAAACTTTGGACTAGATATTCAACTTGATGAACAACATTTAATTGCTGCAAGAGAAGGAATTGGAAAAGATTTGGATCTCATGATCGATGTAGGGGCTATTTGGGGAACTAATATTGATAAGGCACAAAAAAGGTTAAATATTTTTAACAATGCAAATATTACTTGGTTAGAAGAACCTTTTTATTCAGATGCGTTTTATGAATATAGTAAATTACATAGCTTAACAAATTTACCTTTAGCTGGGGGTGAATCTTGTCATTCAGTTGAATCAGCAAAAAACATGATAAGATTTGGTAAAGTAAAGTTTATTCAAATAGATGCAGGTATTGCGGGAGGAATAATTGCAGGAAAAGAAATTTGTAATTTTGCTGAAGAAAATAATATTCAATATGTTAATCACACTTTTACATCTCATTTACAATTATCAGCATCTATGCAACCTTATGCGAATTCGAAACAAAGTTTTTTCGCTGAGTTTCCTCAACAGCTAAAATCACTAGCTTGGGATTTAACAGATAATCACATCAAATTAGATGAGGATGGAAAAATTAATATCCCTGAAGACATTGGGCATGGAATGAAAATAAATTTAAATGCACTAGAAAAATACAAAGTTGATGTGGAGATATTTGTAAATAAAGAAAAAATATTTTAAATGTTTGATTTTGATATTTTGGACTCAAAGACTCATCTAGGTGAGAGTGGTTTTTACTTAAATAGAACAAATGAAATTGTTTTTTTAGATCTCATTAAACCATCATTAATTTTTTACTCTATAGATAATAAAATTTTAACTAAATTAAATTTAAAATTAAAAAAACCTTTAGGTAATGTATATCCTTTAAATGATAATAATTTTATCATCAGTTCCTTTGAAGGGATGCATATATATAATCGCAAGAAAAAAACTCTTAAATACTTTAATGACATAAGAAAAATCAATGAACTAGATGATATATCTTATAATGATGGAACGATTTCAAAAAATAAACTTTGGATAGGCTTGAGTCATATAAAGGAGAGTAAAAATTTAGGTTATTTTGGATATTTACAAAATAAAAACTTTGTTACAATTGATAGGGGCTTCAAAGTATCAAATGGTCCTGCCATTGATGAAAAAAAAGGTTATCTTTATTTTTCTGACTCATCAAAATCCAGTATTTATCAGTATAATTTAAAAAACTTGATGAAAAAAACTTTAATTAAGTTCAAGAAAAATCAGGGTTTCCCTGATGGAATTACTTTAGATAATAAAAATGGTTTGTGGGTTGCGCATTGGGCTGGTGCACAAGTATCAAGAATAAATTTAAATTCAAAAAAAATTGATTTTAATATTAAATTACCAGCGCTAAATGTAACTAGCGTAACATTTGTTGGAAGAAAACTTAATCATTTATTTATAACAACCGCTAAGATTGAAACTAGCAAAACCCATTTAAAAAATTATAAATATTCAGGTTCATCATTTATTATTAAGACAGCATATACAGGATTGAAGATTCCATACTACAATATGAGATAAATTATGTCTTTAATTCAACTAGAAAATAAATATTTATTTTTAGAAATTTCTCCTGAAATGGGGGCATCAATAACCAGATTTTTAGATAAAAAACAAAACCAGAATATATTTAGACCTTTCCCAAATAGAAAAAAAATAAAAAATAAAAACTGTTATTTTGCTGGATATTTTTTAACAGTACCATATTTTGGAGTAATTCATAAAAATACATTTTTGTACAAAGATAAATATATAAATCTTCCAAAAACTCATCCGTTAGAACCTGATACTATCCATGGTGAAGGTTGGATTAATAAATGGAAAATTGAAAAAAAATCAAAAGCTTCAATAAGTGTTTTATTTACTCACAGTGGTAAAAGTAGTTTTCCTCATAAATACCAAGTTCATCAAAAATTTAGTCTGTATAAAAAATCCTTAAAAATAACTGTCAAACTTATCAACCTAGATAAAATGTCTTTTCATTGTGGAATTGGTTTTCATCCTTGGTTTAATATTTCTGATAAATCAAAAATTTTTTCCAATAATTTTACTTATATCGATAGATTCAAAGACAAATATATAGCAAAACAGCTGACCAAGAAAAAATCTTTAGATTTGAATAAATTTAAAATAGACTCTACATTCTTAAATTGGAACGGTAAATCTAAGTTAATACTAAGTGACGATATAAAGATAGAAATTATTAATAGAAAAAATATTAATAATTTACATATTTATTCTCCTCCAAAAGAAAATTTTTTTTGTATTGAACCAGTGACAAATATTGTTGATTCTTTTAGAGTTGCAAAACATTCAAATCAATACACTGGACTAAAAAAAATAGAAAAAAATAAAAAATTTGAAGCTTCAATTGAATTTAGATTAATAAATTAGGCTACTTGATATTTTTTTATTGCATCTCTGTTTAATTCGATACCTAAACCAGGTTTTGATGGAGGTAAGATTTTTCCATCAACAAAATCAAAACCTTCACTTGCTAATTCTTTTCTCAAAATTTCTACACAAAGCTGAGGTGGAAGATATTCTATAAATGCACAGTTAGCTGTATTAAATGCAAAATTTGCTGTTGCCGATATTGAAACAGAAGTTTTCCAGCAATGTGGTACTATAATACGGTTATGATCTTGAGAGAATTGAGCTATTTTTTTTGCTTCAGTTAATCCACCACATCTTCCAACATCTGGTTGCGCAACATCAACCTTGCCATTCAGAATTAAATCTTCAAATTCATAACGTGTACTTAGCCATTCTCCTGCAGCTATCTTCATTGGTGCTTCGTCATGCATTCTTGCGTAACTTTTAATATCATCAGTCCATACTGGTGTTTCTAAAAAATAAATATTAAATTCTGCCCAATCTTTTACTGTTCTAAGAGCTTCTTCAGCATCTTTCCATCGGTATTGAACATCGATCATCAGTTCAATATCTGGTCCTAATGCTTTTCTTACTGCGGCAACAACTTCAGTTGTTTTGTCATCATTTTCATTAAGACCACTATGAGCATAAGGACCATTTAATGTAACCTCTGATTTAACAGCTTTAAACCCTAAGCTTTTAGCTTTTTCTGCCCAAGCAACTAAAGAATCACGATATTCTTCGAATGAATGGCCTACTGGTTGAAGAGATGCGTAAGGAATTACAAATTCCTGTTCTTTGCCACCTAATAATTCATAAACTGGTTTGTTTAGAGCTTTGCCCTTTATATCCCAAAGTGCCATATCAACTGCACTCATAGCATTGACACCAGCACCTCTTCGCCCGGTCATTGCCGTACCAACATAAATTTTTTCCCAAAGTAAATCAATATCGAGTGGATCTGAACCAATTAGTATCTCTTTTACACATTGATCCATTGTGTGGGTTCCAGGTGACTCAATAAATGCTTTAGCAACCCAAGGACTAGTATCACATTCACCATACCCTTCTATACCTTCATCTGTTTTAATAATTACCAAACATGTGTCTTGAGCTGATGATGTTAAGCTTGGATCATAATTATCAGCTAGCAAAACATAAGTTTCAACATCTACAATTTTCATATTATTGATTACCCAATAACATATCTGTTGCATTATCAGCAATAGCCATTGCAGGCGCATTGGTATTTGCAGCTACAATAGTTGGCATCATAGAGACATCATACACTCTTAAATTCTTTATTCCTCTAACTTCTAATTTAGTATTTAAAACTGCCATTTCGTCATTATCTTTTCCCATTTTACAAGTTCCAACAGGATGCCAATTTGTTTTGATCATTTTGAATAAAGAGTAAATGTATTATAAGCTGATATTAAATATTTAAAATAATCAAGTGAAAAATTTTTATAATAAAAACAATCTTACACCTGTTATAAATGTCAGTGGATTTATGACAAAAATTGGTGCTTCAATTACCAATAAAAAATCAATTAAAGCAGCTAATGATATTTTTGAATATTTTGTTAACATAGATGAATTGCAAGCTTTAGCATCAAAAAGAATTTCTAAATTACTCAAAACAGAAGCTGCAGTTATTACTGCCTCTGCAGCTGGGGGGTTAACAGAAAGTGTTGCCAGTATGATGACTGGTAAAGATCTAAAGAAAGTTTTTAAACTTCCAGATACCACTAATATGATTAATAAAGTTTTAATTCAAAGAGGTCATCTTACAAATTATGGAGCAGAAGTAGAGCAGGGAATCAAACTTTCTGGTGCTAAGATACTGAAATGTGGTTTAAAAAAATTTTGTACTAAAGAAAATATAGAAAAAGCTATTTCACAAAATAAAAAACAAATTGCTTGTGCTATGTACGTTGTATCACATCATTGCTCCGAATATGGTTCACTAGAATTAAATTCTTTTATTAAAATCTGCAAAAAATATAAGATACCTGTTATTGTTGATGCAGCATCAGAGGAATATATGGAAGACTTTTTTAAAATTGGTGCTGATGTTGCAATTTTTAGTGCACATAAATTTATGGGGTCTTTAACAGCTGGAATAATTGCAGGTAAGAAAAAATTTATCAAAAACGTATATCTTCAAAATTTAGGTATTGGTAGGGGTATGAAAGTAGGTAAAGAATCTATTTATTCTGCTATAATCGGTGTTGAAAATTGGTACAATAGAAACTGGCATTCAGAAATAAATAATCAAAATAATATTTTACAATATTGGTTAAAATTTTTGTCTAAAGAAAAATTTAAAGGTATCTCTTTTGAGATTGTTGCTGATCCAACAGGTAATAAAATTAATAGACTTAGAATTTATGTTGATTCAAAAAAATCTAAATA
>CACGTA010000011.1 GCA_902575815.1 uncultured Alphaproteobacteria bacterium
GCCAACAAAAAGTACAATCAATCAAAAATAGTGGGGTTTTGTTTGAAAGCTCAGACCTACATAACAGCAGTTCTTGCACAAATGCAAAATTAAGACTTACAATAAACGTCAATTATTGGTAAAAAAAGACCATGCAATTAGTTGATTTAAAGTTTAAACCAGGTATCGATAAGCAAGATACAGCCTATTCTGCAGGTGATCAACGTAAATATGTAGATTCTGATTTTGTAAGGTTTCACTATGGCAAACCAGAAAGATGGGGTGGATGGGTAAACCTACCTAATCCGAACGTCACTGTCGTTGGGGCTGTCAGAGACACGCACTCATGGATAGGATTAGACGGCACAAGGTATTTAGCTTTAGGTTCAGATAGAAAATTATATATTTTTTCTGAGGGTAAAGTGTACGATATCACTCCATTAAGAAGAACAGCCAGTCTTACAAATCCTTTTGCTACGTCTAGTGGATCTTCCACAGTAACAGTCACTGATGCTGGGCATTTAGCGGAAGTGGGTGCATTCGTTACTTTTGACAATGGCTCAGCTACAAACGTAGTAGATGGTATAGATTTTAATGCTGAGTTTGAAATTTTAACCGTGCCAAGCAGTAATACCTATACAATAAATGCTGGGACAAACGCATCTGGCACCACAGCTGCAGGTGGTGGTTCTACAGACGCAAAATATCAAATAAATCCAGGTCCAACATCATCTACGTACGGATATGGTTGGGGCACTGAGACATGGGGTGCTAGCACTTGGGATGAACCAAGGTCTTCATCTAATGTCGTTGTAGAAGGTAGAAACTGGTCACTTGATAATTTTGGTGAAGATCTAATTGCAACAGTTTTAAATGGTGGCACATTTATTTGGGATACATCTGGAGGTTTAGCCGCTAGAGCTACTGCTTTATCAAATGCACCGACAGCATCAAGGTTTAGCATTGTTTCTACAGATACCAGACATTTATTAATTTTTGGAACAGAGACTACAATTGGTGATACAGCCACACAAGATGATTTATTATTTAGATTTTCAGATAGAGAAGATGCAACAGACTATACACCCGTAGCTACAAATGAAGCAGGTTCGTTAAGAATTACAGATGGCTCTAGAATTGTTGGAGCAGTAAAATCAACAGGTCAGATACTAGTTTGGACTGATACTTCACTACACGGTATACAATTTGTCGGCACACCTTTTACATTTGGTCTTAGACAACTTGGTGCAAATGCTGGTTTGATAGCTCAGCATGCAGCCATTGAGGTTAACGGTGTAGCTTACTGGATGTCAGACAACGCATTTTACCTTTTTGATGGTGTTGTCAAAAAAATGCCATGCTCAGTGCAAGATTATGTATTTGATGACTTAAGTTACACAAACAAAAATGACATTGCTGTCGGTTTAAACACAGCTTTTAATGAAATAATTTGGTATTATCCTTCAGCTAACGCTACACAAATAGACAGAGCTGTTGCTTATAATTATCTTGAGGGAACTTGGTACACAATAAATCTTGCAAGAACAACATGGCTTGGTGCTTATGTGTATGAAAAACCCATAGCCACAGAATATAGTTCATCTGCAACTGCAAACGCTACAAGCATACTAGGTTTAACCGCTGGTGCGTCATCCATATTTGAGCATGAGTCTGGTAATAATCAAGCAGATGGCACTGCCATTACAGCTTTTTTAGAAACAGGATCTGTAGAAATAGCAGACGGTGATCAGCTAATGTCTGTTAATAAATTAGTGCCTGACTTTGACAACTTAGCTAATACGATGACAGCTCAATTAACATTAGAGCAGTATCCACAATCCGCAGCTAACGTACAAACAAGTGGCACCATAACGAGCACAACAGAAAAAATTAGCGTAAGAGGCAGAGGTAGAGCAGTAAAAATACGATATACAACTAATACAGTAGATGATACACCTTGGAGACTTGGATCACAAAAATTAGAAATGAGAGCGGACGGTAGAAGATAATGGCTAAAATAAATATCACTAGATTACCAAACGCAACAGAAAAATATGATGCTAGTCAGTTTGATCAAATGATTAGACTATTAGAACAAATAGTTTTTTTGTTAAATACAAACTTTCAACAAGACTTAAAAGAAGAAACAGAATCGGAGACATTTTTCCTTGGCTAATACATTTAAAAGCGCAATGGTAGATCTTACATCTACAGATTTAACAACAGTATTGACAGTGCCCACAGCTAACCCTGGTGCTACACCACCTGTGCCACCTACAACTGATGTGGTAAAATCTATTTTGATTTGTAATGATTCAGGGAGCACGACATTAGTAGATTTAGAGGTTGTTAGATCCTCTGCTACATTTGAATTATTTAAACAAAAAAGTGTTGCAACAAATACGACTACTGAGTTGTTATCACAACCTTTAGTTTTGCAAGAATCTGATGTATTAAAAGCACAAGCTAATGCTGCTAATCAAGTTCACATAATTGTAAGTTTTATGGAGGTTACAAAAGGTCAACTTTAGAAAGGTATATTATGAATTTACAATCATTATTTATAACACCTGTCATGATGACAGAAGTCACGGGTCACGGTCACTTAGTAGATCGACTTTATGAAATAAAAGCTAAGGACGAAAAAGGTATGCCAAGGTCTAATGTCGGAGGTTGGCACAGTAGTGATGAGCTTTACAAAGATGAGGAATTTAAGAGCACGGTTGGGGACATACTTTTAAAAGCAAAAGAATGTTTTAACCATTTAGATGTTCAAGACAAGTATGTTCCTGAAATGACGGGTCTGTGGGGTATGATCAACCCACCAGGTTCTAGAAATAATATACATACGCATCCTTACAATTATCTATCTGGAGTATACTATCTAAAAGTACCTCCTAAAAGCGGTAATTTAGTGTTTCTAGAGCCTAAACCACAAGCTGAGGTACTATCACCGCCAAAGAAAAAAGATGCCTCTGTACACATAGCACACAGCGTAGACTTTGAACCAAAACAAAATTCATTGATTTTTTTCCCATCATGGTTACAACATGAAGTGAAAACAAATAATTCTGATGAGGATAGAATTATTTTAAGTTTTAATATAAATTGGAGAGAAAATGCCGATAATTAAAAATGCAGAACAAATAGGAACAATGACTTTAGAAGATGGTAGAGTCATACCAAAATATAATGTAAAGACAGAAACTACACTAACAAATATTGACACTGGTCAAGAGTATGAATCTGAAGAAGCGATGCAAGCAGATATTGATGATCCTAATACTTCTACAACTGCAGAAAAAATTAAAAGAGATGTAAAAGTTTTTGCTCCATCATTAAAAGATATGCTAGGTCAAACTCCTAAATAATGTCAAAAATATTTGTTCAAGAAAATTTTTTTGATGACGAGACATATAAAATAATCGTAGATCAAATGTTGAACCAGGAGTACATACCTCCAGAGCAGTATGCTATAGATAGGAAAAAAAGCTGTTATTGGCACTATCATCAATTACCAGAGGTGTGTGAAGTTAAAACAGAAATAAAAAGATTAGTAAAAAAGTATTTTTTTTATGAAATAGAAAAATTTACTTTACCAAGTATTTATACAATGGTTGGAGCTACAGATCATCCTAAACCACACACAGACGATCAAATAAAAGGCTTCGTTCCTAAATATCAATTAATAATTTATATGTTTGGTCCAGAATCTATAAACAATGGCACTGGATTTTATGAACGTGATGAGGATACTGGTCATGGTGAAATATCTTTACACGTCGGATTTAAACCCAATAGAGCTATCTTTTTTTCAGCGGATACAATTCATTCACCACTTCAATGGGCTGGTAATGGCTCATTTAGATATTCAATAAATAATTTTTTTAAGTAGTTTTTTTGCAGTCACAATCATCGGGACAGTGATTTGCTGCATCTTTCATGTGACGTTCAAAGTCTCTTTCCATTGCAAGTAGTCTTTCGTGGTATCTGCTCACCTTGTCAGCAAGGACAGCAATAGCTTTTAAATAGTCTTGTTCGCTCATAATATCTCCTGTGATTGTTAATTTTGGTGAGAACCTAATGTAAACATATTTTTCGAGCCTGCAATAGTATTTTTTAAAATTGTTTTCTTGACAACAATTTTGTGTTATGAAAGCTGTAGAAAAAAGAATGAAATCAAAAACTGTCGCATTTGGTAGAATACTAAAAAAATATGAAATCGGTTTAGATTTAATAGATGATTTAAATTTAAAGTATGAAGATCATAAAAAAAATTTAAATTCTTTTGGAAAAAGATTAGCTGGTAGGTTAGACTCTGAATTAGAATTTACAGATAAAATAAGCGAATGCAAAATTGCACCAACCATAGTTGATTGTATGAATGATTATATAGAAAGTATCGAAAATTTAAATATATACGAAGGTGGAAAAAAATTAGAAATTTTGTCTTGTTGGATAAATGATATGGAAGAGGGTGAATACAATCCTCCACACACTCATCACGATAGAACAGGTTGGTCAACAGTTATGTTTTTAAAAGTTCCAGAATTTATTAATGACGTTACCCACAAACACAAATATTTAGATGGTAAATTAGGTTTTATATCAATAGATGGTACGGGTGCAGTATGGCAAACACCGAAAGTAGGAGATTTTTACATTTTTGAAGCGGCACATCAACATTGCGTTATGCCTTTCAAAGTAAAAAATAAAGGAGATATTAGAAGATCAATGTCTTTTAATTTTATAGAAAAAATTGATTGATAAAAAAATAACTTTTTGTGCCATAGACAAACTCATGTCTGAAGTTTGGCCACATCCAAAACCTGCAAACAGATTTATTCCAGATGAATATAAAAAACTTAAAAGGTTTAAAGATGACAATATGCATGATCCAACGGTAAAAACCTGTGTTCCTTTTCTGGATTCTTTGACTATGGGATATATCATACCATTTGATCAAGATTATTTGGTCGATCCAGTTGAAAACGATTTTTCAGTTGTGCCTGCTAGTAAAGAACAAAATGATTTTGGATATCATAATAAGGCTCAACTACCTGAAGAGTGGAGAAAAACAGCTGGAGAAAATGCTGGGAAGTTTAGTAATAAATGGTTAATAAAAACACCACCTGGATACAGTTGTCTTTTTATAAAACCAATGAATAGACTAGAAGATAGGTTTGATATAATCGCTGGTGTCGTGGATACAGACACATATATTAATATTATAAATTTTCCTTTTCTTCTTAAAAAACGAGATAAACAATTTTTAATAAAAAAAGGAGAGCCAATGGTGCAAGTTATTCCATATAAACGTGAGTCATGGAAAATGTGGAGTGGTTTTTATTTAGAAAAAGCACACTCTAAAGTTTTTTCTTTGTTAAATACAAAATGGGTTGATAAATACAAAACAATGTTTTGGTCAAAAAAAAGTTACAAATGATTAAAATAACAGATTTTATTCATTGTTACGAAAATGTATTAAACAAAGATATATGCGAAGCAATAATTGATAACTCTAAAAATCTTGACTTTGTTACTGCTCAAACAGGAACTGAGGTTGGCACCACTAAAGCAAGCAAACATAGAACTTGTTACATAAATCCATTAGATAAAAAATTTGACAAAGATGTTTATAACTCTGTTGGGACAATATTAAAAATGTATGAAAAAGATCATCCACATTTTAGCACTGGTTTGACCACTGAGGATACAGGTTATGAGCATTTAATTTACATTGGTGCACAAGGAGGCCAGTACAAAGAACATACTGATCATGGAGATATAACTCCAAGAGTGTTAACTTGTTCATTTATTTTAAATGACAACTATGATGGTGGTGATTTTGTTTTTTTTGGAGGTAAGTACAAAGTACCACCTCAAGCTGGAAGCGCGGTAGTCTTTCCTAGTAATTTTTGTTTTCCTCATGCTGTTACGCCAGTTACTAACGGGGATCGTCACGCAGTGATTACATGGATTCATTAATGAAGGAAAAATATAAATATGTTAAAAATATGCTATCGCAAGATCTTGTTAATTTTTTAACAAGTTTTAGTTTAAAAAATATCAAAGAAGGAGATTTATTTGTACCGACATGTTCGGGTGAACATTCTAGAAATTCTGAAATATATACTCATATACTTCATCACTTACATCCAATTATGGAGTCTGAAACTAGTCTTCAATTAAAACCAACTTATTCTTACAATAGAATTTATTATGCAGGATCAGAATTAAAAAAACATAAAGACAGAAATGTATGTGAAATTAGTGCATCTATAGGATTAAATTTTTATTACAAAAATCCTAATTACGAATGGCCTCTTTGCTTAAATAATGTACCAATTGTTACTCAACCAGGAGATGGAGTTATTTATAAAGGTAATGAAGTAGAACATTGGAGGCCAATTTTTAATCAACCAGAAGATAGTTGGCATCATCAATTATTTATTCATTATGTTAATTTAAACGGTCCTTACGCTGATTTAGAAGCTGATTCTGAAGAATAGAGAGTTTTTAAAAAACTATGAATAATTTGGATCGTAATCAGCCCAAGTTTTTGACCAATCTATAAATGAACTAGTAGCTGCATTATCTTGATGAAAATCACTTTCGTTATTACCAGCGTCTGTCCAACTAGTTAAAGCGTTTTCAAAATAATTACCATAATCTATTATGGCAGAATTTATTTGTCCTTTTCTTGTTTCTGCCCAAGTTAACAAATCAGAAACTTTAATTGAGTTTCCAACTACACTTGATGCTGATTCTAAGGATGTATTACCTGTCATCATGTTAGTTGATGGATCTTTTCTTTGTACTTCATTGGGACCAGCAAGTGTATTATAAATAACGTAATGAATATCATTTCCAATATCTGGAAAAGCATTGCCTTTATCAGCCCACTCTATTTCAAAAAGAGCACTTGACTGATCTATTAGAATTTTGTCTCCGTAAGATATAATTAACTCAGTAGCCATGATACTCCTTAATGTTTAATAATATAATTTACAATTACAAATGGTGAGAATGCATTAGTCCCAGCAGCTGTAACGGCACCTGTTAAAGTAGAAGTTACGTTGCCTGTTAACGTACCAGATAATGTATGTGAATGGTTATGACCTGTACCAGATCCTCCACCAGACGAGATCGCAGTTCCAGCAGGAAATGGAAAGTTAGTTTGATAACCTTGCACTACAGCGTTTCCAAGCTGAGTAAGATCAACTCTACCACCAGCAGGAGTCGGTAGTGGGTTACCACCACTTTGTCTACCAAAACCATGACTTGAACCATGATCAGGAAGTTGAGCTGTTGTTAAACTTGTGTTTGATATACTGCCAGTAATAGTGACTGATTGAGTGCTTGTGCTTGAAACAGCTTGGTTGTTAGTTACTGCAACAGTAACTGTGTTAGCTCCACCTGTACCTGCTAAAGATGTAGTTCCACTTTTACCTTGTGGAAATTTACCTTGAAGATCAGGAACATTAAAAGTAGTCGATCCATTACCAACACCATAAGTTGTACCAATTACTGCAAATAAATCTGCAAAATCAGTTCTCGAAATAGCTGAGCCGTCACAAAGAACATATCCGTTTGGGGCCGCAGCTTTTGGCCATGGTTTAATTGTTCCTACTTCACTTCTGTTTGTAATATCTTGTAAGTTAGCCATAATTAATCGTTATACTTCAATCTCCAACCATTGTCACTGTCATTGTACACCAACGCAAATCCAGCTCCATCTGTTGATACTGTTAAATCTGATTCTGCTCCTTGTATCTTGTGACTGTTTCTTCCAACAGTTAAGTTTTCAGCAGCAAAAGTTCCTTCTGCATCAATGAATTTTATTTGATCACCAATGGCAGCAGAACTTGGTAAAGTAATTGTAAATGCACCACCAGATGTATCTACAAAAATATTGTCACCTGCAGAAGCGGTATAAGTGCCTGTTTTTTTAATCCATGTCTCACCTAAACCAGCGAGTGTAAAAATATCATACCAATTAGTTCCGTCAGTAGAAACTAATCTGTACTTACCGTTTGAAATTGTAACTGTATTGCCTGTAGCACCTAATCTTGCAGTGACGTCTGCGCCACCAGAAATGTTATTATAAAGTCCGTAAGTTTTTTGTGTGGTTGGGAACTGTACTATATGTGTGGTTGAAATAGTTCCAGAAAAAATTATTTGGTTTTGTCTTGCTTCGTTGTTAGCTTGAGTTTGAGGACCGTCATTATTTGTTAAAGTTGTAGGTCCTGTGCCAGAAAGAGTTTTTGCATAAACTCCAGCGATAGCAAATTCAAACACTTGAGAGAAGTTATTATTAGTAATAGTACCCCAAGTTCCAGAATTTTCTCCTGTAGTTTGTAGTTCTATTCTTAAACCTGTCGAAAATGTTGATGCCATTTAATCTCCTAATTTAAAATTTAATGATTATTTTAAAGTTTGTCAAAACTTTTATGCAGCCTTGTGAACTTCCGTCCAACTTATATCGCTGTTTGAGTCGTCTACTTGTGACCAGAAGGTCCCTTGTAGAGTACCAGTTGCACTTGTAACAGAAACTCCAGTTATTGTAAAGCTTACACTCGTACTAATATTTAAAACCCCTGCATTAGATTGAATATTATTACCTGTAAATGCGTAAACTGAGGATTGTTCAGCATCTCCTATCGAAGATGTCAGGGCATTACCAGAGGCTGAAATTGTAGCTCCAGCAGCGACAGTTACATCTCCCGTAGATATGCTTAGTTCATTACCTGTAGCATTAACAGTTGAGGTTCCCGATACAGTTTCATCACCAAGAGAAGCACTTACGGCATTTCCTGTTAATGTGATGTTAGCATCACCTGTAATTGTAAATGATCCTAAACCAGGTGTAATTGCATTACCAGTTGGAAAAGCTGTTTTTCCTATTTGTATTGTTGCTGTCCCTATACCAATATCTAATTCTGGCTCCGAAGCAGCTACTACCGTTAATTGTGAATCACCCGTTATTGAGAAAGTCCCAATAGCTGAAGTAGAAGATACACCAGTTACAAATATAGAAGTTCCTGGAGTATTAGTAGATGCTGTTAATCCAAGCCCAGTTGCTGTGACATCAGCATTAGCTTGAGGTGTAGGTGTTCCTGTAGATGATGTTAAAACATTACCTGTTAAAGCATAAGACGATTGTGTAGTGCCCCAAAGGTTATCTGACCATCCAAGCGATACACCACTATCACCAGCAACACCTCTGTTCCATCCTGATTGAAATAGAGTATCTACAGATTCATCACCTAAAGAAGCTGTTAATGCGTTACCAGATGCAGTTACTGCAGAAGTTCCTGTAACTGTTAAAGATCCGAAAGATGAAGTTAAAGCATTGCCAGTTGCACTGACCTCTGCAACACCTGTTCCAACCGCTGTCCCTACAGATAAAGTTGTCCCTATCCCCGTGAGGGTAATATTACAATCACCTGTAAGTGTAAGCGATCCGAATGAAGATGTTAGGCCATTACCTGTAGCGTCTACGGGTGCAAAGGTATCCCAAGCACCCGAATTCCAGGTTTGTCGGCCCCATCCTTGAAGAGAGGCCATATTTAATCTCCTATGCTATTCTTAAAATTGCAGCAGTTGCCTCAGCAGCAGGAAACGTAATTGTAAACGTCCCAGCAGTTGAAGTTTTAACAGCACCAAAATCAAGAACACAAACAGCTGCGTTAGTCGTTAAACCAGATACAGTAGAGCTGTTATATATAACAGCAGCTTGTGCAGAAATAGTAGCACTTGTAAATGATATATCCGTGAAATCGCATACTGCTGCATCACCTGATAAAACTGGAGTAACAGAGGTTAAAGCACCTCCACCCTCAGAATAAGTTCCTGAGTTTGCCACTTCATCAGTTTGTTGAAAAGCAGTTGTTGATTTGCTTAATGTTGCTTCGTTGTCATATAGCGCTAGTTTAAAAGCATTCCCCGTCGTAGCCGTAAAATTGTGTAGGCCTTTCAGGATCTCCACTTTGAAACTGTTAGCTACAGCTTGTGTAATTGCCATAATAATCTCCTATGGGTTCCTAGACTCGAGAGGGATACGAATAACGCCATCTCGAAATTCGTCTCTACGGTCACGCCCCATCTCATATGTGGCAAGAGCCTGTACAGACTGATTATACATTTTATCGTAGTATTGTATCATATCAGCTGGACCTTTCAAGTATCCAAGTGCCTCTAAAACACAACCATACAAAAGCACGTTTGGAGCGTTCTGACTTACCCAATTCGATGTAGTCGTACTGGAAAGAACAGGTGGCTTGTACGTGTATGCGAGCTCTACAGTTAATGCAGCGTTCGGGGTTGGTGCCAACATGTGGGTGTCATCATCATAAACAGCATAATACTTGGGAGTACCTGCTCCTGTTGATGTCCTATTTGGCGCAAATTCGTTCATAAACGAAATATCTTTTTGTATCAAGAATGTTCTATTGTTAGAGCCATCTATCAACTGAACATATCTAGTAGCCTCCCAATCTGCTGGTAAAGGTAAAAAGGGATTATTTATTGTTAAAGTTGCTGTGTCATACCTTCTGTAATATGTAAGATCTACTGTTCTTCTCAGCTTATCTTCGGTAGATATTATGAATTGATTAATAATTGCGTCAGTTAAAACGTCTGATGTAGTTTCAGTATAGTCTCTAACATTAGACAATAAATCAGAATAATCTGTCATGACGTACTCACTGTAACATTACCTACGGCTGATAGCAACCTTGTAGGTTTTTGAGGTGCTTGTAATTCTAAAGGCATCATGCTTTTGGTTGTAATTGTAAAGGTAGAACCATCTGCTTTAGTATGAGTTACAACTTGATCGGCTGTTTCAAAAGTATTAACATTTAAGCCAAAACCTTTGCCATCATATGGTGCATCAGATCCATCTGGTTTTACAACTGTTCTACCGCCAGTAATAGGTCCGCTAGGTCCACCAACAAAAACTCTTGATACTGCAATTTGACCTCTAGCGTTCTGTAAAGATTGAGGATCTTGAACAATTGGTCTTGGTTCTAATTGAGGATGTTTTGGTTCATACTCAGTATAATGTACTATCGCACCTGTCCATTCTTCGACCATTTCGTTGTAAGGAAAAGCCATACCTGATCTATCAGATATCCTTTTTGCAAATTTTCCAGATGCAAATCTAGACATTAGACGCTCGGAAAGTATGTTTTAGGTGTAAGAAATAAACTTGTTCTCTCTCCATCTTGAGCAGCAGCTCTTTGAAACTCATCCTCATAAATTTGTTTTAATGCTACAAGTCTATCTGGAGACTTTTTCATACTAATATAATATGCTAAACCCGCAGTCATACATGGAAGAAAACGAAAAGGAATTTGAGCATTATTTGTGTAGTCCCCCGCATCAAACATACGAACAAGAGCGTAATACTTTAGAGTGTAAGCTACATCTGCTGCAGGATATAGAAATAGTGTTGGGTTTATCGTACGCTCGAAGTAGTATTGAGTTGGTCTTCCGCTGGTTGTTTTAGTTGTAAAATTAAAATAAGTAGATCTGCTAATTGATGTTGCAGCAAAATCATTATTACTGCTATCCCTAATAACAACGTCTGTAATGTCTACAATTTGTTGACTATCATCTGCATTTGATCCAAATAAACTTGTGCCCGCTAAACTAGTAGTATTAGCTGGTAATGTTTTTTCTTGTAATTGTATTGTCCAAAGATTTAATCCTCTGTTGGCCCACTCAGACAATAAAATATTTAAAGAACGCCTAGCAGTTTGCAGATCGTATCCACTACGGATTTGCAAACCGCAACGTTCATATGCTTCCTCAGCAATATCGTCTATGCTGAGGTCAAAATTTGCTGTGCTAGCGTAAGTTGGCATCTATTTCTTTTTCATCATTCCGCCGCCACGTTTCTTGACAGCCATGCCGCCACCACGTTTCTTAACAGCTTTTTTCTTGCCAGCCATACCGCCTTTTTTCATAGCAGATTTTTTCTTACCTGCCATACCGCCGCCCATCATGCCCATGGCCATTTTCTTACGAGGTGACATCATTCCGCCACCAGCCATTTCCATCATGCCGCCGCCACGTTTCTTAGCAACTTGTTTCTTTTTGCCTTTCTTAACTTTACCACCACGTTTCATGGCTTGTTTCTTTTTACCCATCATATTGACCTCCGAATATTCGTTTATAGGTTTTAGCTCTGGATACTACAACGTCTTGATAGTACCCTTTTGGCCACTTATCATAATAACCAGCCTTATGTAGTTTATCAGAAGCTTCTTGTAATTGCGAGAACTTTTGTGCCAGCATCATTGAGTAGTTCAATCCATCTTCTATAATAGGGGTGTCCCCATTTGGAGTAACCAAAAATTCCTGCTCCTCTTCGTTGGCTGGGTTGTTGGGATGAAAACCCATAAAAAATATGTCCTTTTTATTATACCAAGCATTGTACTCATCAATCACCGTTTGAAAATCCTCAAGTGAATAATTAAAGTAAGGGTCACAAAATATCAATAATTCATGAACATTAAAATCAAGCTGTCTGATATGACCGTTTAACTCAGACTTATACCATTTGTGTTTTCTTTTTACTTCGACTAAGACTTTATTATCTGTCCATGTTTTTTTGGCAAAAGGACATGCAGGAAAACCACCTAAGTGAGTGTTAGGAACCTCAAGAAATAACTCAGACCATTTACGTACGTCCTGTTTTACGTCCTCTTCTAATGGCATCTTTACCCTTTCTAAATATACTCGCTACTTGTGATTTACCCATCACTTTAGCACGTTGTTCACCAACCGTTAAGATTTGTATTTTTCTTGCGAATGGTTTGTTAACTCTTTTAACTTTTGCCACTGTGCTTCTAGCGTCAGCAGGAGTAGCAAACTTAATAGACACAGTATCACGCGGATTCTCGTCAGTATAGAGACGTCTTCCACTACCTTTTGGTTTTTTTCCTGTTCCTACTTTGGGATCTTTTCTTTTTTTCAACACCTTTAATTACTCCTTTGTTTTTAGACGCATAAAAAACAGCTTCTGCTTCTTTACCATAGGTCTTTTTCATAGACCTCATTATTTTTTGTCCCTTTTTGTTTAATGGCATTAAAATATACCTTTAAATCCAAATCCCCTTTGGGCAACACCTGCTCGTCTTTGATCTGAAATAATACCACCCATGTTTTTTTTTAAAATTGTTTTTACATTTGTTGGTTTACCGCCAACACCTTGAGCTTTCGATCTTTTTCTTTTTACAGCTGAACGTCTTTGACTTTCTGTCATCCTTGCTGCTTTTGCAGCTGGCACACATTTTGGATATTTTCTTTTTCTATCTGCTTTTAATTTAGATCTACCACATTTAGAAAAACCACCGCCTTTTTTCTTTGAGCCAATGTCAACCCAATCTTGTTTAAACCATTTTGCTAAACCTTTGTGACCAGACATTAGCTAAACTTTGTAATTTTTCTTTTGCCTTCCATAATAGCTCCACATGCTCTAGCCATCCCACCTTTGTTCATGTTAGAAACCTTTTTTCGTTTCTGTGATATGCTGTTGAAATCTATTACACCGCCCATAGCTCTTTTTGGACCTTTAAAATCTTTTCTTTTTACACCACTAGGATCTTTAATTTTACCTGCACATATTTTTGATGCATAAGCATTTGCATACGCACTAGGATAAACTTTAAATTTTCTCTTAGCTGCGGCTTTACCTCTAGGACATAATTTAGTCATTTTTTCCTTGCTGTTTGTTTTGCTCTTGCAAAATTAGCTGCAGTGGGTGCACCCTTTGCACCTTTTTTACGCATTTTTTCACCACGTTTTCTCTTAGCATGAATATTAGCATATAAACCTTTTCTCATCCTTGACCCCTATATTTGACGTATTGACGTCGCTTATTTTTGTTCTTTGGCCTACTGCGTGGAGAACGCCCTATACTAGTTCTTTTTTTGACAGGTGTAAAGTATTCGTTGCTAGGTGGTTTAGCCATTACATTTGTGATAAAGGGTTCTCTAATGCGAGTTTTATTCTTTTCTCTACCTTTTCTTCTAGCTCAGTCATGGCTGATTCCAACTTATCCGTTAATCGTGCCATGTCATCCTGAATGTCCTTCGTGGTTTGTCTTAACTCCTGGTTGGTTTCTCTCGAATCTTCTTTGACCAATTGTTCAACATCATTAACTATTTTTTCTACTCTTCTTACATCTTGTCGTAAGTCATTTTTAAGTTCGTTTGCAACGTCTGAAACTAGTCTAATTTCTGACATAATCATTTCCATTTCTTGCATAATCATTTCTACTTCTGTTTGTATAAGATCTGTTTTGCTGTTCATCTCCTCTTTTGTAAGAGCTAATTCTTTATCGAAGCCAGTTAGATCAGGTGCCACATATTCTTGTATTTGTTCTTTCATGGTTAGGTAATCTTTGTAAAATTCAAAGCCACCCCATAAAGCACCACCTGCTGTTGTTAACGCAGTCAAGACTAGGAAAATTTTCCCGCCACGAAACTTAATGCCTGCTACTTCGAGTTCTGCCATTGTAAATCTATCATATCATTCATCATACCATCACTTCCACCAAATAAATACCACTGCGCTATATTGTTATTTTGCATCTCCGCATCTGGTATCATGTAGTCAGTAAAGAAGTCCATTCGATCCTCTAATTGTTTTTGCGATTCAAAAAAAGATTTTGTATCTCCTAACACTTGCATCACGATTAATGTTTTTAACTGATTTGTTGAATCATATCTACCTTTATCACCCATCTTCTTTACAATTTTCTTTGCAGCTTTTTCTTTTTTAGATTCTGGTTTTTTTACAGGCGAGTCGTCTTCACTCTTATCTTCCGCTTCTTCCATATCGCTTGGTTGATCCTCATCCTCTTCAGCCTCTTGAACGCTTGCTTCCGAGTCAGACTCCTCTTCCGCATTAGTTTCAGGTTCTGTAGAATCTTCTTCAGTAGACTCATCCACGGGTTCTGG
Organism: uncultured Alphaproteobacteria bacterium; assembly: GCA_902575815.1. Classification (GTDB taxonomy): domain Bacteria; phylum Pseudomonadota; class Alphaproteobacteria; order HIMB59; genus CACPNW01. The sequence goes on from CACGTA010000011.1 coordinate 14,952, forward strand.
CTCAGCTTCAGCTTCGGGTTGAGATTCTGGTTCTGGTTCTGGCTCATTTACAGGCTCCTCCATTTCAGGTTCTGACTCCATTGTATCTGGTTCTGGTGTAACTTCAATGTCTTCTGTCATTTCTGGCTCTGGTGCTGGCATTTCTAACTCCAATTCCATCTCCATTTCCATCTCAATTTCGATAACAGCTACCTCTACTTCAGGCATTTCAATGTCCATTTCTGGTAGCTCCATCTCAAAGTCCATTTCAAAGTTAGGCATCTCCATTTCCATTTCTACAGTTTCGTAAGATACCTCCATGTCAGAATCATCAAACTCTGGCTCAAAAAACATATCTTCACCTGGTGATTCTGGCACGACAATATCGTTGTGATCAAATATATTTTCTACAATATCTATGACTTCTGTTTCTGTGCTGCCTCCGTAAGCCACCCACATCTCAACAGATGTAATTGATTGTGTCACTATTGTGGACACGACATTGTACAACACATTAATGGTTACATCATCAAAAAGCGGTCCAATTGCAAGATTGATATCACGTCCACCAACTTCAATAACTAGCTTAGTTATCGTACCTGCAAAATCAAAACCACCTGTATATTCTTGATAACCACTAGTTACACCTGATTCTGATAATATGTCTGTACCAGCAAATACGCTTGTATTGCCGTTTTTTCCTGTGATGTGCATGTAAATTCGATCTTGTGCGTCTCTCTTATCTACTTTGATAGAATAGTTCGTTCTACCCCCGTTTTTGATGTCTAGTTCAGATATGTCGACAGTCTGTATAAATGTTGTGCCCATGCCTGATACACCCATTGTGGATGTAGAATTACCCGACCCTGTAATCTGCGCACACTTATCTGAGCCTAATGCGTAACAATTATTGCCTGATGGCATATTTGCAGGCCCCTGCCCGCCCCAGTCGGTATCCATATCGCCTTCATATCTGGGTAAAACATAGCCCTCGCCACCATCTAATATATCACCTGAGTCCTCATTGGTTATTGTTACAGTTGTAGTATCTGTAGTAGTGGTTGTGGTCACAGTATGACCGTCAGCTTCATACTCTATTGATTCTGTTTCTGTTATTACAATTGTTTCTTCTACTCCAGGTGTACAAACACCAGAAGCAGTAACTGGACATTCAGCTTTAGAAGAACATGACAATGCCAGAGTGCATAACCATAGCACCCAATACAAACCTGATAAACCTCGATGCATCGCTATCTACTCCTTCTGCCACTTTTATTTTATTAATATCATCATTCCATTTTGCATAGATTACACTGCCTTCTGGAATCATATCCATATTCTCTTTCCATCCTGTTTCTGCATCTTGACCAATAGAACCCATGTACGGACATGGGGTGCCTGCCATAGTCATGCTGTCCCAAACACGTGGATCTTGACACAATATTGACACAGATGCCACTTTCATGCCTGATGCGTATAAAGACCTTGCTAATTTTATTCTTTCACAGTTTTCATCAGTGACAGTAATCCCGCTACTAATACCTAAAATCTGAGTTTGCACGGCACCTGCTACTGCTGTCTTACAAACATCAGAATTATTTACAACGACACTAGGTGAATTAGCAGTAGGTGGTGTATTATTTGTCACCACCGTACTACTAACAGTGTTAGTTTCACTTAAAACAGATTTTGTAATTAAAGAGATTATTATCAAAATCAAAAGAGTCATTAAGATTTTGTTTCTCATTATTTTCTAGCTAAACCGTAACCTCTCTTTGCAAGTCTACCAGCTAATTTAGAAACACCTTTTGCAGCTCCTAATAAACCTGTAGCAATTGCTTTGGGAGCACGTTTTAATTTTTCTTTACGTCTCTCTTCAGGTGCATCTTTTACGCCTCGTAATTTACCACCTTTAAGAGTCATAGAGGGTTTAGGTGTTGCCCTTTTAATATCATCGACTGTAAGTCTACCGCTTGGTTTTGCTTGTCTAGCTTTTTCAAAAACTGATACAGCACCACCTTTTTGTTTTTTCTTCGGCTTCTTAATTACTCCACGTCCCATGAGGATGTCTTTCATCGTAACTTTACCATCACCTGATAGGTCAGGAAAGCCACCTTTTTTTAGTCCTTGAGCTTTTAACTTTGCAGTTGCAGCAGCAAGTCCTCCACCTTTAGCTTCCATGAATGGTTGTCCAAGCTTATTAAATTTAAGAAAAGGATTAGTCAATTTACCTTGATCTTTTTTGATTTTATCAAGAAACTCTTTTTTTTCTTGTGGAGTCATATCGTCGAATTTTTTCTTCTTAGATTTTTCCATTCTTTGTAAAATTTTAGATTTTAATTCACCTAATCTTCTTTTGTTTTTTCTATCTTTGAGATCTTTAGGACCTCTAATTCTTCCGCCTTTTTTCAGGCCCATTTTCTTTAATCCATTAGTCTGCTCCATGAGCCCTCCTTTTTGTTTTTTCTTTGGATCGTCTGGAAATAAGTCCATCTGTATTAACTTTGGCTTTCCAAAATATTGTTTTCTTAAATCTCTATATTCTTTAGCAGTGATGCTGCCATTTTTAAAAGATCTATCTAATAAGTTCATCAGAACTCTATTTGATATTGGTCCTATTTTTTCTGTAGCCATCTTAACACTTCCATCTTCTCCGAGCCTGCCTCAACCTCGAATTAGGATCAGCAGCAGCTTTCGGAAATTTTTTCATTTGACCTGCGCTTCTAGCACAGAACGACTTTCTTCTTTTGGCAGCTTTTGAACCTGGTTTTACTTTACCAGTTACAGCTGTTTTTAATTTAGATCCAGGATTATCTCTCCTGTATTTTGCAACACCAGCCGCCGTCATTCCCGCCCCTTTTTTAGTGGGGCGGAAATATTTTTTAGTTTTTGGCGGCTGTTTGTCTCTTTTTCTAGCCATTAGCTTAACGATTCATACCTCTTAATGCATTCAAGCATAATAAAAGTAGAGTCATTTGCAGTTTGGACAGGTATGGTAATTTTTATATCACCAGTTACACCAGTTGATTTTGGATTTGTAATACCTCCAAAAGAACTAAAATCATAATCCGTATCACCATTTAAAAGTAAAGCTGTATCATCTGTACTTGCATCAAAAGCAACTAAAGCTGAATCATTTTGTGCAGTTGTTGAAATATTACAACGAACTTTTTCAATGTCTAAATAAGTGCAGGCCTGACCTAATTTGTTAGCAGATAAAGCGGATGCATCAATAGTAGTTACACCTCCATTACTGCCATCACTAATGTGATTGAAACTGAATACAAATCGACGATCTGTATCAACCACAGTTCTAGTTACAGGTGAATAAGCCATTGTTTACTCCTATCTCTCTACGATCATATTTACGTAGTCAATAGTCAAAGTGTTACCAGCAGCTTCACCATTCTGAATACCAAAAGATATTGTTAAATCTTCGTCATCAGGTAGTTTTGCATTTGATACTTTGACTGGAGTTGCGTTATTAATTGAATAATAAATAGCATCTCTATCTGGATCTACAAACCACGTCACGGTAATGAAAGTATCATCCTCCATTGTAGCAACTGTAGTTGCATCTACAGAATTATCTTTTTCAACATTTAAAAGTAAATCAGCAGAACCATCTACACTTATGAAGTACACACCATCTGATACATCTAAAGGTGTTGTATCAGTAATTTGTAATCCCATAATGAAGTCGTTTTGGTCTACATCATTACATTTAAATCTAGCTGAGAAGTAAGCTTTCTTACTTGTGCTAAGTCTAAATGGTTCACCTTTTAATTGTAAAAAGTCTGAATCACTTGCAGCATCATCATTTGAAATTCTTAACTGACCACCTGCGCCAGAAATAATTTCTTCACTAGCGTTACCACCGCCAGCTTCTGTTGTTGTAATTGTCCAATCGCTTGCATTGTATTGAACAAAGTCGTTAAAATATCCGTAGAAAGTTTGATCTGACGGATATGGCATGAACATTGGTTGATTCTTTTTAGCTTCAGTAGCTTCAGTATTACCTGCCCATAGAATCATGTTCTGAAAATGTGGGTTAGCCATATTGCCTCCTTGGTTGTATAGCCCTCGTCACGCAGTCTCTATACACGTCTGCCTAGCCAGTGTGCATGACTAAATTAATCTAGGATACTTATATTTAGTATAAATAAAAAAAGGCGCTCTTACAAGCGCCTTCTTCCTTGGGAGGATCCAATAAATTTTATGAACCTTGTGATCCGTATACACATCTAGGATCTGAAAATCCAAAGCTGTATCTCTCACGTGCTTTGTATCTCATGTTTCCTGTGTCAAAGTCCCCTTCCATACCAGTGGTTAGAGGTGCTCTAACAAAGTGTTTGAATCCATTAGTAGCATCAGTTTTGATGAAGTATGCATCAGTATCAGATAGATAGTGGTTAATTGTATAACCTTCTGGTAGCATACCCATGTTTCTGAGTGCATTGATGTCATTGTCAGACGTGCCGACTCTAAGGGTAGAATTTAATATTCTATCAGCTACAAATTGAATGTTTACTGGGATAATTAATTTTCTTCCCTGCATTGCAATTTTTAGTCCTCTTTCATCAATAAACGCTGCAATATCAATCATTGCTTGCTCTAATGAGGTTTCGTTCAAGTCAGCGTCAGTTGAACTTCTGTTTGAAAAAGTTCCACCTAAAGCAGTTGGGTGTGCTGTGTTTACTAAAGAAACACCGTCACCACCAGCAGTAGAGAACGCATTATTTAATATGTTCGCTGCTTTTACTTGCTTTGTGTACGCCATTGAACGCGCCAATGATCTTGTGTATCTAGCAGATAAAGTGTCGTAAAGGTTGTCTTCGACTGCTTCCTCAGTCAAACTGAATGCTAATGCAACAGTTTCGTGAGAATATCTAGCTGTAAAAGATTCTTGTGCAGTGTCAAACTGTACAGCTGAACCTTCTTGTTTTACAGCAGCTTCGCCAAATCCAACTAACATTACTTCTTCTTCAAAAGCTCTATCACTTGTTTCATTGTCAAATATTTCTGCATGCTCGTTCTCATAACGAGAATACTCCATTCCGAACAAGGCGTTTAGGCCTGGTTCTAGTTCTTTCGCCAGTTGGGCTCTATTAATAGCCATAGTAGTCTCCTATTCGCCTTTTACGAGCTACCAACTGTACCAGTACCACCGTTCAGTTCGTGGTTGTTAATCTTTACAACAAATACTGAGTTGTTCGCTGTCGCGTCATTACTCGGAGTGTCATAAAAATCAATCAACTTCACCTGAAGTGCAGCCGTAGTATTTTTGGAACTCGAATCAATTTCAACACCTGATATACCCGTAGTGGTGCTACCAGATCCGAAAACTAGATTACAGTTTTCATTTAAATTTGCAGCTACTAGATTTGTTGCGTCTGAGTCTTGCTGACAGATAAATAACTGATGAGGATCATCAGCTACAAATGCTATCGCATCAGATGTAACCGTTCCGTTAGGGAAGGTGTTATTAAATCTAGGCTTATCTGTACTTGGGTCTGTATAGAAACAACCCATAAATACTCCTCTTATTGCGTCGCCAGCTGTTGCTACAACGACTGTTCCGTCGTTTGCTTGTTTAACTGGATCACCAGTAAATATGCCACTTGCTCCGCTCGCAATAGAGTATTTAGTAGTACCTGTTGTTCCGCCTGGGGCAGAACCAACTTTCGCTATTGGTCTTAAACCAAACGCTTGGTCTATGTTAGCCATAGTAGTCTCCTAAATAATTTCAGAGACAATCATCTTACTAATTAAGACTTCTTGCCCCCAAATGTTACTCTGCTCTGCCTCTCCTGATGAATCGGCATTGCGGGGTGCTCGTCTTTGTGTAGATCTTTTTCTATTGCAGTTGTCTTATCGTTTGTCAGACCACGGAAGTATTCATCCCTGTCTTCTTTAACTTCGATAGGACATCGCATTAAAATTAATCCGCCTGTTCCTATGACACCTTTGTATTTACCGTCAGCAATTGCTGGTAAATCCATTCTGTCAGGATACTCATCTGCTCTCACAAGTTCATATCCGCTGCGTAATCTTCCAATGACGTTTTTCTCGTCTTGTTGACCACGATACTCAGATCTTACCCACCGATGGTGATAACCCTCTGGTGGTTCTGGTGCGTCTAGGTTTGATGGAGGTACCCAACCCCTCTTTCGAGTCACCTGTTCACGGGTTTCTGTTTTGCGTGATAGGTTTTTAATTCCTTTTGTAGTCATTTACGCCTCCTTCACGTGTTTTGCGTATTCTTCTAGTGGCACACCAAGTTTTTTTGCAATAGCTACCTGTGAAGGTGTGAGTCTCACAGTGCGGCGCCCATTGGACGTTTTTCGGACAGCTGACGCAACTTTTTGCGTCGGCTTGTTCTGATCCTCAAACTTTTGAGGAAACTCTTTTCGTATTCTACGATCAATCTCATTATAGTATTCATCTGACGTTGCGTCAAATCCTTCTGTAACTAAATCATCGTGTAATGACATCGCAGTGTATGTCATTGCCTTATCTGTTCCAAACCATTTATTATCTGAAGCCCACTCTTGTGCTTTAGGATCTGGTTGTCTTGGCGTTTGTGCAGGTGCATCGATTGCCTCTTCAACCGTTGGAGCTTGTGTTTCTCCTTGTGCTTCTTGTTGCTGTAGTTTGTTTTTTCTTAGTCTTAATCTTTCTTTTTCTATAGCTATCTGTGCTATTTTTTGTTGTGCTTCTACCTGTTTCTCAACATCACCTGCTTCCACAGCTTGTTTTAGAGCTGTATTTAGTAAAGTTTCTGTTGATGCTATGCTTGCTTCATCTGATGAAACTCTTTCACGTGAAGTATTAATAGAGGTAGCTTGTAAATTTTTATTCTGCTCTTGTACTTTTTTTGCATACTCTATAGCCGCTTGCTCACGTCTTTCAGCCTCTCTCATCTTACGTGTAAGTTTATCAATACGTCTTTTTACAGATTGTGAGTATTCTTCGAGCTCCTCCTCTTTTTTTTCTTCAACTTTAGTTTCAACAACAGGTTCTGTAGATTGCTCTACCTGAACCTCGTTTTCTTTTTTATCATCTTCTTTGAGCTCAATATCGACAGGATCTCCTGAGGTATCTATCGGCACCATTTTATCTTGCTCTGATTGCACTTGTGGTTGCATAGACTTCTCCATGTTTATAGTATGTTAGCTGGCAAAATATCTCTAGGGTCATCAATGACAGCCAGTATTTCATCGTCATTAATAATCCTTAACTCACCACCATCTATTCTAATTCTAGATCCTGCATAGCGAGTAATTAAAACCCAATCATCCTCTTTGCACCAAGGACCAGTGGGAAATTTTTCTTTATCTTTGTAAGCGTCAGGTCCAACTTTTAAGACCTTGCATATATTTGTCGTTAACTGTGATTCTTGTACGGTTTCATCAGTTAAATGTATACCTGATTTAGTTTTAGAATCTAATTTTAGCGGAAAAAGAGTTATTCTGTACCCTGTAGGATTAGGCACCTTCTCCATTTCTTTTTTCTGTTTTTCAACAGCTTTACCATCCCAGATGTGTTGAGGGACAATAAGTTTTGGTTTAGTCATCTTCTAGCTCCGTTTTTCTAAGCAGGTCCGTGAGTTCCTGTTCTTCTTGTTTAAGTGCTGCTAATTTACCTGTCAGATATCTATAGTCTGACCAATCTTTAGCAAGTCCATTAAGTATAGACTCTTCTACTTGCTTTTGTCTAGCAATTAAATCTTTTTTATATGCAGAAAAAAAATTTTCTAAACGCATGCTTTCATGAGGTCAGCCATGGCTTTTGCTCTATTTGGTGTCTGTTTTGCCCATCGTGAGTCCAACATCTCATAGCTAGCACCAATATAATTTTTTTCTGCTAATGCCTTCCACATATTACGGAACTTTGATACACCTGTCTTGCCAAGCTGAAATACCATCTCTATTAATATTTCGTATGCCTTTTCATCTATATCTATGCAATCGTGTTCAGCCATAAGATCATTTGCACCAATGATTGCTTGTGATAAATCCTTTTCTAGTATCTCCATGAGAAAAGACTCTTCGTATTCTTTATCGTCCTCCCAAAAATCTTCGACGCAAAGGTGACCCACACCCACAGTTCTTTTACCAAGTGTATCCAGATAAACTTTATTACGATAGCCTTCGTGCTTCTTTACTGACTCCATTAATCTTTCTAAGTTCATTTTTTCTTAAACATGCCTATCGCGCTAGAACCAGCCTTAATCCCAAAACTTGCAGAAATCGCAATGTAAAGTAAATTATGGTAATATGACGGTAGGTCTTGCAAGGCGATAAATCCTTGATGTACGTGTTCTTGCAAAGGCGTGAATACTAAAACGGCTGGCAGTAGTAGCACAATTAATGCCACTTCATCTTTCCAGCTGCCTTTCATTTGGTCTACAGCGCTTTGTTCCCAAGCAACTTTACCAGCTATCTGATCTTCTTTTAATTTCTGAGTTGCTTTGATGGTTGTTAACTTTAATTCTTGTTTTGCTTTCTTTGTTTCTACAAAACCCTTGACGCCATCTGCGACGACGCCAAGTAAAGGTTTAGCTAATAGTTGCCACATAAATTCTAGATCGCTCCTATGATGACTATTACGATTATTGCTACTATTGCAGCTTTAATCCAATCTTTCATTTTCCAATCGGACCATTCTTTTAAATGTGCCCATAGATCTTTTAGTAAGTTCATGCAAACCTCCTTTTTGTAAAGTGTTTTATTACTTTACACCCTTGAAAGCAACTTTTTTGATTTGTTGCCTACTAGTCTGCCCTTTTGGACCTGGACCTTTGTTATCTTTAACAACGAAAGGTGCAAAAACTATAGCTGCATCTGATGCAGTTTTCATAGTTGGAAAAGGATTAGGTGTTTTTACTACTTCTGTTTTTGTTTTTTTAAAATTCATTAGTGTATCGTCGGTTTTACAAGTTCAATAAGATCAAGACCACCTTGATCAAATAATTTTTGAGCTTCTTTTGCATCAAGGTGTTCATAAAAGATTACTCTTGAAGCAGCCATCATAGCACCAGCCAAAAGTATACTATCTTCAGGCGTTTTACTATCATTTTTTGCAAAATGCATAAGTTTGTCAAAATATTCTGCTAATTTTTGCTCTGCGTTCATCATTTTTATTGTTTTCGTTTATCTAAGTTAACATTTGCACGTAATTGTGCAATATCTTCGTTAGAATCTATTTTATCTTGAGCTATTTTTGCCTGTTGGTCAAGTTTTGCAGCGTCAAGTTCTAATTTTTGACTGTCATTTTGTGCTTTTCGTTGAATATCTTGTGCTCTAAGCTGTAATTCTTGTTCTTTTAAAGAAATTAGTGGGTCTTGACCCTGTGGTTGCATAGCTTGTTGCTCTTCAATGAACATTTCGCTAATAAAATTACTAACTTGATCAGCAACTTGTACTTCAACTTGCTTTTGAAACTCCATTTGTAGCTCTGGAGGTATCTGTCCACCGTATTTTTGTGCTTCCTGCTCTATAACTTGGTTCATTTGTGCTTCTACTTGCTCTCTAGCCAACAAAGAAACGTGCTCCATAACGTGAGCTTGAAGTAAAGTGCTAGCTTGTGGGTTAGATCTTACTAACAATGATGACATAAACACTCTATGTGCTTCAATATGTTGTTGATGTGCTTGTCCTCTAAACGCAATAAGCTTCTTACCCATTAGAGCATCAGAGTTTTCTAATCCAGGATCTTTTGGTGCATCAGGTTTTGGCACTGGTAATATTGCATCTATGTCTTTTACACCCAAAGCTTGATACATTCTTTTATATGCCTCATACAAATTATGTTGATTAGGATCAGATTGAGCCATTTGCAGTTGTGTTTGTGCTAAAGTAACACGTTGTGACATAGAAAATATGTTAGGATCGGATACGGGTATGATATCTATGCGCTCATCAAAGTCAGTAGACTTAATACTAGGAACTGCATTCTGTCCAACACCATATGGATACATTGGTGAATAAAAGTCCTTAAACACCTTTGCTAATAAATTAAATTCTATTTTTTGTGCGTAGTGTAATCTTTTGTGTATAGCACTCATGACTCTTGAGCCACGTTCTATAAGCGCCATTGTTGTGCCTACAGGTGCGTTAGCAGCAACACTATCACCGATCTTCTGATCAGCAATTGTGGCAAATCTTTGACCAGCTTGAACTACAAATCCTAATAATTGAAATAATGTTGCGTCTGCACCCTTATATGGTAAAGGCATCAAACCAGCACGTAGATCACCACTTGGTGCATCAACATCTCTAAACTCACCAGGTTGTATTGGGTTATCATCATCACGAATACGAAGTCCTCTAGCTTTAAATCCAGCAGGTAAATTAGCTAATGTTCCTGCGTCTAGTAATTGTCTAAGCGCTGCTGTGGCAGTTCTTGATAAACCACCAAGCATATGTATTAAACCGAAGCCATAAAATCCAAGACCTGGTAGAAACTTGTAGTGTACAAAATATTGTTTCTTTTTCTTTAGTGCGTCTTTCTCATCATAGTTTCTATAAATTGATAAAACTTTTTGTGAGCCTTCATCAATAGTTACGATGTATGGTAATTTTATTCCATCATCATCTTCAAAACCTGGCAGGTCTAGTTCACAATGAATCTCCAACAAAGTATAGTTATCATTACTGTAATTACTGCCAGTTGGTCTAACACCATCAAGTTTGTTTACTGCTTCTTGTATTTGACTGTTAGGCTCTTCTGTTTGTTCTTTTATTTCAACATCGCTGTAAAAACCTTGAACTTGTAATTTTCTAATTTCATTTTCATTTCTTCTAAGAACATGTGTAATTCTTTCTGCACTTGCAAGATCTGTTGCAGTATATGGCACGACGACATCTTCACTTGGAACAAATTTTGATACAGCTCTATCTAAAGTAGAATCAAAATATATTTTTTTAAATGATGACCCTGAAAGAGGTAAGTAGAAAAGCATTTGATCTAAGTCAGGATCAAAGTCCTCCATGACATGCATGATTTGATAATTCATAAACTCTTGAACACGCTGTGCTTGTTCTTCTTTTTGTGAGTCTGATGATCCAATTATTTGAGTTCTTACGGGACCGTTCGCTGGTAACAATTCTTTATAAGCCTGTGCTTGAAACTGTGTAACAGTCTCTGACAACAGAGGATGTGTAACGCCACTTGCACCCTGAAAAGGTTGTGACCTGTCTTCGTAATTAAAACCTAATAGTTTTAAGCCTTTAGAATATGCATCATGCCATTCTTCTCTAGATGATTTATCTTCTTTATAATCATTAATTAAATCAGACGATATCATATTAAGATCGTCATCAGACAATAATTCTGCTAAGTTTTGGTCAAATTCATTTTCTGGCTCTTCCATAATTGGATTAACGATAGCGCCTCCGTCATCTGTCAGTTCAACATTTTCAACTGTTAATGACTCATCTGGTGTTTCAATTGTTATTGATTCTGATTCTATACCAGTGGGTTCACCTGTAATTCTTTTTTCTACGACCATTAAGCTACCTCAAATATATCAATAATTTCAACAAGTCCACCTCTGGCTTTGTGAGTTTTGTATGGTTCTAGCATTTCTTCTGTAATTTTAATAGCAAAAGATGGTGTTGTATTTTTCATGTCAGGCACTCTTATAGCTTCAACATTGTAATTTGGATTATTAAGTCTAATCGTTTGCACTTGTCTTGGATCAGTTAAAGTTGCCACCATGTTGCCATTCTGATCCGTAATTCTATAAATATCGGAGCCACCAGACTTAGTTTGCACATTTAATATTATCATTTCTGAGTTATTAGACTTTGCCTGTGTTTTTAAAATTTTCTCTATTGTTGATGTGTAGTGCTTACCTTTTTCATCTACAGCATTAGGACCTCCGTAAAACTCAGACATACCAATACCTCGATACTTTGATTTTTTAAATTCACCTCTTTCCGTAAACGCTTTGATTTGATCTGCTTTGTCTGCAGCTCTATCTGCAGCAGACGTGGCGGTGTTGCCTTGAAAACTATATCTATCTATGACAAATTTATCTGGAGTTACTGCGTAATAGTCAGGAACATCAGGATCTTTAAGAACAAATTTACGATAAGCTAGTTCAAATAAATCTTTTTTAATTAAGGCGTCTGCCCATTCTTCACGTTTTTTAAAAGGTAAATCAGGAAACAATCCTTCGTAAGTATTTTGATCTACTGTTATTAGATCATTAATCATTTCATCTATCTGATCATTTAATAAATTTTTTACTCTTGCTATATCCGCATCTGATATGTCTCTTGTCTCTACAAATCTATTAATGATTTCATCCACTTCAGCATCTACCTTAGCTAATGAGTCAGCAAAAATATCTACCTCTGTTTGAGATTTTTTTAGTGGTCTAAATACTGATTTGTTTTTTTCAAAGAATGCTAAAGCATCATTACCTACTCTGTCTAAATCAGGTAAGGTTGTTGACTCTCTACCCTCCTCTTGTAATTTTCTAAGAGTAGCTAATAATTTTTGTTTTCTACCAGCTGCAGCTTGCATAATGTCAGATTGTATCTCATCGGCAAATAAAACTTTTACGACATTACTAGCATCGACTGTTGATGCTTTTGTAATCTCTGAATCAAGATCTCTTACTTTAACAATGAGGTCATCTATTTGATCTAATAAGCCTGGGCTTATTTGAGCAAGTGTGTCACCATATTCAGAAAGCATTTCTTCTAATGACAATTGATTTATAAAATTAATGTCGTCCTGACTTAGATTTCTTCTTACAGCCTCTCTATTTAATTTATTTATTGCTTCAGCATATAATCCTGCGACCTGTCTTTGTGCTCTTTCTCTTTCACGAGTAAGACCAGGTATTTTTGATCTATCTGCAGGCGCGTCTAATTTAGCTGGTAGTAAAGCTCTTCTTTCAGATAGTCTTGTCCATCCTACTACGTAATTATTATCACTGCCACCAGGTAAACCAAAACCATGGTTTTGAATATCCTCACCTTGAAAAATTGCTCTTGGTTGACCTGCTGTATCACCTGGTA
>CACGTA010000012.1 GCA_902575815.1 uncultured Alphaproteobacteria bacterium
ACAATTATTTCTTTTTTTGAAGATACTTTTTCACTATATTTTGAAATTTCGTTTCTTACTGTATGATAGTTTTCGAACCAATTGTCGTCATTTATATCAACTAAATGAAGTAAATATTTACATCTCTCGATATGTGCTAAAAATTTATCTCCCAAACCTTTTCCCTCATGCGCACCTTCAATCAAACCTGGGATATCTGCTAATACAATTTCTTTATCAAAGCGCTTCACGGTACCAAGTACAGGATGTAAGGTTGTAAATGGATAATCCCCAATTTTTGGGTTAGCATTAGAAATAGTTGATAACAGAGTTGATTTACCTGCATTAGGCAAGCCTATTACTCCTATATCTGCAAATAATTTTAGTGATAACCATATCCATCGTTCTTCTCCTAATTCACCTTTTGTAAATTTTCTTGGAGCTTGGTTAACTGATGATTTAAAATGATTATTTCCTAAACCGCCATTACCACCCTTTAATAAAATGTATTCTTCATCAATTTTTGTTAGATCAGTTAGCAATACCGTTTTATCTTCATTATAAATTTCTGTTCCAGGTGGAACTTTAATAACCATATTGTTTCCATTGGCTCCTGTTTGATTTTTTCCCCTTCCATTTTCACCTTTATTTGCTTTAAAATGTTGTTGGTATCTAAAATCAATTAGTGTGTTTAAATTATCATCCACTTTAAAAATAATATTTCCACCTTTGCCTCCATCGCCTCCATTAGGACCACCAAACTCAATATATTTTTCCCTTCGAAAACTAGCACAGCCATCTCCACCATTACCAGATGCAATATATATTTTTGCTTGATCTAAAAATTTCATAATAAATTTTTAATTAATTGGGATTATTGTTCTGTAGGAACAACTGATACAAAAGTTCTTACTCTTGTTTTTTTAAAAGCTACTTTTCCGTTTATTGTAGCAAATATTGTGTGATCTTTACCTATGCCAACATTATCACCAGGATGGAACTTTGTGCCTCGTTGCCTAATTATAATGTTTCCTGCTATTACGTTTTCACCGCCGAATTTTTTAACTCCAAGTCTACGACCCGCAGAGTCTCTTCCATTCCTAGAACTACCACCTGCTTTTTTCGTTGCCATTATTTATCTTCTTTTTTATTTTTAACTGTTTTTTTTACAGTTTTCTTTACTGATTTTTTCTTAGAAGGTGAAGCTTTATTTGATACTTTTTTTGCAACTGTCTTCTTTTTTGCAACTTTTACCTCTTTAGACTCATTTTTTTCTTTAGCAACTTTCGTTTCAGTTTTTTTAACTTTTTTTGTTTCAGGTTCAGCAGTGGATTTTTTTCCACCATAAGAAATTGATTCTATTCTTAATACAGTTAGATATTGTCTATGACCTTGTGTTAATCTGTAATTTTGTCTTTTTCTTTTTTTAAAAACTATTATTTTTTTATCTCTTATTTGATCAACAATTTTCGCTTCAATTGAAGCATCTTTTAGTAAAGGCTCACCTAAACTATTTGTGTTTTGATCACTGATTGCTAATACATCAGTAATAGATACTTTATCTCCTTTAGATCCCTCAAGTTTTTCTACTTTAAGAATCTGCCCAGCTTTTGCTGAGTATTGCTTTCCACCAGTTTTGAAAATTGCTAACATATCTTTTGATGGCGGGGTTTATAGTGAACTATGTAAATAGTCAAATTAAAAATATGGCGAAGATACTGGAAATATAGACTTTAAAAACTATCCTTTGCTTTTCGCAAATAAGTAAACAATTCAAAATCTGTAAAACCTAGCTCTTTCTTAATCATAGTACCTAATTTTGAATTTTGATTCAGGTATAAGTTATAATGTTGTTCATCCTCTAACAAAAAAGGTACGGATTTTCCTTTATTATTTAAATCATCATTAATTTTATTTCTAACTGTAAAATAAGCGTCTTCTTTTTTAAGTATTTTTTCAAGAAAATTTAAATTGTTTAAAGTATATTCATGACCACAATAAATAATTGTATTTTTATCTAATTCATTAATTTTTTGTAAACTGTTAAACATTTCATTTAATGTTCCTTCAAATACACGACCACAACCAAGTCTGAATAGTGTATCACCACAAAATAAAACACCATTATTCTCATCATAATAAATTATATGATCTAATGTATGTCCAGGTGTTTTTATTATTTTAAATGTATTTAAGCATGAGTTAACCTCATCTTCATCACTTAACACAAATCTTGTATTCTCAATCTGAGCACTTGGAGAGTGAATATTAACTTCTCTAAAAGCATTAAGTATTCCTTTAATACCTGATGTGTGATCTTTGTGATGATGCGTAATAAATATATCTTCTATTGTTAAATTGTTTTCAAGAGCAAAATTTAATATAGGAGTACTATCAGCAGGGTCTATAACACAGCTCTTAAGCGTATCATTGTATAAAACAAAAGAGTAGTTATCTTCTAATTGATTTATAACTTCAACTTTCATCTAATAACTAATTTGCAATAACAGAATTTTTTGCAAAAACTTTTTTTGATGATTTAATTTTGATTGGTTCAAAATTTTTATAACTTAATAAAAAGATAGCTTCATGAGTGAAAAAATTAACTCCAGTAATTGATTCACTTATTTCAAATTGCTTACCTTTAGATGTTAATCCAATACTTTTCTCAACCACAATATTCATTTCGTTACACAAATTCAAAAAATCCTTAATTGTAAAAAAATGAATGTTTGGTGTGTCATACCATGTATAAGGCAAACTTTCTGTAACTGGCATTTTTCCAGATATTAAAAGTTGTAATCTTATTTTCCAATGTCCAAAGTTAGGAAAAGAAACTATTGCTTTTGATCCTATTCTTAATAATTCAGATAAAATATCTTTGGGCTTCATCATTGCTTGTAAGGTTTGACTTAAAATTACATAATCAAAACTATTATTTGAATATTGAGATAAATCTAATTCAGCATTTCCATGTACAACATTGAAACCTTTTGCAATAGCATTAGCAGCTAAATCTCTATTTAATTCAATGCCATGAGTAATCGCATTACGATTATTTTCTAACTGTTCCATGAGACCGCCATCACCACATCCAATATCTAAGATTTTTCTATCTTGTGCGATAAGTGTTTCAATAAGGGACCAATCTTTTCTTATGCTATTAATTTTATTCATCTATCTTAACAAAGTTATTTGTTAGAAAACCTTTTATTACATCATCTAACTGTGGTTCCTCTAATAAAAAACTATCATGTCCTTTATCAGTATCAATTTCTAGAAAGCTTACTTCTCTTGATAGAGAATTTAATTGATTTACAATCATTTTACTTTCTATTGTAGGGAATAACCAGTCAGAGGTAAATGAGACTATTAAATATTTTAAATGGTTATTTGGATTATGACTAAACTCGACATTTTTTCTAAATGTTTCATCATGATCAAAATAATCCATAGCTCTTGTTAAATAAAGATATGAATTTGCATCAAATCTTTCAACAAATGATTTACCTTGATATCTTAGATAGCTTTCAACTTGAAAATCAGCATCAAATCCAAAAGAGATAATATCTCTTGATTGAAGCTTTCTTCCAAATTTTCTATGCATTGCATCTTCAGATAAATATGTGATATGTGCAATCATTCTTGCGACTGATAGACCTCTTTCTGGTACCTCTTTATTTTCAAAATACTTTCCATTTTTCCAAATAGGATCATTCATTATTGCTTGTCGTCCAACTTCATGAAATGCAATGTTTTGAGCAGAATGTTTTAATGCTCCCGCAATATGTATTATATTTAAAATTTTATCTGGAAAATCGATTGACCATTGAAGTGCTTGCATTGCTCCCATTGAACCTCCAATGACTGAAAATAATTTCTCTATATTTAAACTTTCAATTAATAAAGATTGAGTCTTCACCATATCTTTTATTGTTACGGAAGGAAAATTACTACCATATGTAACATCACTTCCATTTTGTAACTCTTTAGGACCTGTTGAACCAGCACAACCGCCAAGTACATTTGAACAAATTACAAAAAACTTGTTTGTATCAATTGGTTTGTTTGGCCCAACCATTCTAGACCACCAACCTTCTCTCCCAGTAATGGGATTATTCCCAGCAACATATTGATCTCCAGTTAAAGCATGACACACAAGAATAGCATTCGTTTTGTCAGTATTTAATTTACCAAAAGTTTTGAATGCTAGTTTGAAACTATTGATTATGTCTCCTGATTCTAGCTTTAAATTAATATTCTCGAAATAGGCTATTTCGCTTTCAAGTTTAGTGTCAGTAGTAAATTTTGTTTTCATATCTTTTTAATTTAGCACTATTTGAAAGAATGAAGTAGGAGTCTAAACGCTTTAGCTGATTATTGCTCCACCCGCAAGCTGTCTCAAATCGGTGATAATCGGTCTTATATTTATATATCATTCTAAGTCAATAAATCGTCATTTTTTAAATTAAATACTACTTTATTTTGATTTATCGTAAGATAGTTTGTAAAGAAACGTCCAAAATTATGAAAAATAAAGAATTAGACAATTTAAGAAGCAAAATTAATAACATTGATGATGAAATTTTATCTTTATTATCTAATCGATCTAAAATTGTTTTAGAAATAGGAAAACACAAAAAAGATAATTCAGTTGTTGATCCAGATAGAGAACAAAAAATTCTCGACAGATTAAGCTCTAAATTTACAGGATCTTATCCAAAAGATACTATTGTTAGACTTTGGAGAGAAATTTTTCAATCTTCTGAAAAACTTCAAAAATTAACCAAGGAAAATATTCAATCAAAAAGATCTATAGAAAACATTAATGTTTATAAAGGGGGTAAGGCAAAATTAAATAACAATAAAAAAGTTATCAAACTTTCTTCAAATGAAAATCCCTATGGTGCTTCACCAAAAGCAATTGAATTGTTAGAAACAAAAAATATTAATCATGATTTACACAGATACCCAGAAATTGATGGATCGTCATTAAGAGAAGCAATAGCTAAAAAATTTTCTATTGATAGCAATAGAATCATTCTTGGCTCTGGTTCAGATGAAGTTTTATTATTTGCAGCTTTAGCATTTTGTCAAGATGGTGATGAAATTCTTCACGCTAACCATGGCTTTGAGATGTATTCAATAGTCAGTAAAGTAGTTGGTGCAGTACCAAAAAAAATTGATGAAGATGTGAATTTTAATTTAAATATTGAAAATCTCATAACTCAAACAAATGAGGCTACTAAAGTAATTTATATTGCATCACCTAATAATCCTACAGGAACTTATTTGTCTAGAGATCAACTTGTTAAACTAATGAATAGTATATCTAAAAATATTATAGTTGTTATAGACGGAGCATATGTCGAATATGTGCAAAAAGACGATTATGATAAAGGATTTAGTTTAACGGATGAATATGAGAATATTATTTTAACAAGAACATTTTCAAAAACATATGGACTTGCAGCTTTAAGAGTAGGCTGGTGTTATACCAGTCAAAAAATAGCAAACATAATTAACAAAATAAAACCACCTTTTAATACGACAACTATTTCACAGTCACTAGCAATCAAAGCTTTAGAGGATAAAGAACATATTGAAAACTCTGTTAAATTAAATTCTGAAATCAAAAATTGGTTTGAAAAAGAACTGAAACTTCTAAATATTAAAACCAGACAAACCGAAGGAAATTTTACTTTAATTGAAACTTCAGTAGAAGAAGCTGAGAAAATTAGTAATCACCTTATGAATGACGGTATTATTATAAGGCGTTTAAATAGTTATAATCTGCCTAATTTTCTTAGAATTAGTATTGGCACGAAAGAAGAAATGGATTTAACAGTTGAAAGTTTGA
Source organism: uncultured Alphaproteobacteria bacterium (assembly GCA_902575815.1). Classification (GTDB taxonomy): domain Bacteria; phylum Pseudomonadota; class Alphaproteobacteria; order HIMB59; genus CACPNW01. The sequence continues at coordinate 5,840 of CACGTA010000012.1, forward strand.
AGAAACTCAATGTCTAAAATAACTTATAATTCGGCCTTGGTTATTGGTATGGGATTAATTGGATCATCCATAGCAAGGGCGCTGAAGGAAAAACAATTATCAAAAAAAATTTTTGCTATTGATAGAGATAGAGAGGTAATAAGTATTTCAAAAAATTTAAATCTTGTGGACGCAATAGAGAGTGATTTAAATAATTATGATCAACAATTTGATGTTATTTTTATTTGTACACCTTTAAGTTCATATAGGGATATATTTAATCAACTAAATAGCTATGTTAATGAAACAACATTAGTAACAGATGTTGGTTCAACAAAAGTAAGTGTTATAGAAGATTTTAAAGAATCAATTAATAATAAAAAAATTTTATTTGTTCCTGCCCACCCTATTGCAGGATTAGAGAAAAGTGGACCAAAATTTGGATTCGCAAAGCTGTTTGAGAATAGGTATTGTATTTTGACTCCAATGGAAAATCAGAGTGAGATAACAATATCAATTTCAAATATTTGGGAGTCATTTGGAATGATTATAGAAATCATGGAACCCAATCGTCATGACAGAGTACTTGCTATGACATCTCATATTCCACAACTAATCGCATATTCTGTAGTAGGTACTGCAACAGAGCTTGAGTCTCAAATGAAAGATGAAGTAATTAAGTATTCAGCTGCAGGTTTTAGAGATTTCACAAGATTGGCAGGTAGTGATCCAGTAATGTGGCGTGATGTTTATGAAAAAAATAAAGAAGCTGTTTTAGAAATGCTTGGTCGTTTCAGTGAAGATCTACTTACGTATCAAAAAGCAATAAGAAATAATGATTTAAAATATTTGGAAGAAAAATTTATTAAATCAAAAGAAATTAGAAAAATTATTGAAGAGATTGGTCAAGCAGGAACTTTTGATCCCACAGAAAAGAATTAGTTATCCAATAATAAATTTGAAGCATTTTCTATTCTAGTTTGAACTTCGTTTAATAAAATTTTTTTATCTAAGCCTTCATCAATTGTCGGTAAAAATTTTATAGTAATTAATCCTTTTTTTAATACCCATGATTGTTTTGGCCAACATAAACCTGAATTTAAAGCCACAGGAAGGATTTTTCTTTTTGTATGATTATAAATTCCAATAAAACCCGTCTTATAATCAGGTTTACTACCAGGCAACTTTCTTGTTCCTTCGGGGAAAATAATAATTGAAGATCCAAAAGATAATTTTGATTGAACTTTATGTAACATATCTCTCATAGCTTTTGTTCCACCATCTCTATTAATCGCAACCATATTAGACTTGAATAAATATTGTCCAAAAATTGGTATAAAGAAAAGCTCTCTTTTATGGACAAAGAAACAATCTTTTAAATAGTAATAGAGTGCGAGTGTCTCAAAAGCGGACTGATGTTTAGACGCAATTAAGACACTTTCATTTGGAATATTTTCTAAACCCTCAATTTTATGTTTAATATTACATATAAGATTAAGAAAAACAAATATAACACGTATCCAAAGTTTTGTTGGATATTTAAGTAAATAACTTGGTAATAAGAGAAAAGGTAAACATACAATACCCATCAACACAGTCCATATAACCAAGGAAATATAAAATATTATACTTTTTAAAATTAACATACTTAATGATTTTGTTTTATATACTAGCCTGACTGATCTATATATAATTTATGTTCATTGTTTGCTCTAATTGTGAATTCAAGTATTTAGTAAATTCTGCAGATCTTAAACCAAATGGTAGAATGGTTGAATGCGCAAATTGTAATCATCAATGGTTTCAAGAATTAGATGATACTGACATTACATCATCAGTCCCGTCTACAAAAAAAAAAGAATTAGATCAAAATTTAAAAAATAATAATCCAAAAGAAAAATTAGAAAAAGATCCAGTCAGAAATTTACCAAGTACAGTTGTAAGACAAGAAAAACCAAGTGTTATTAATTCAACTATAGTAATTTCTCTAGCTATAGTTGTAATTTTAGCAATATGGATTTATCGATCCTACGGTGTAAATACTTTTATTATTATTGATTTCTATATTAGGGAATTCTTCTTTAATTTAGATTTGATAATTTCAGACTTAGCTAAAATTATACACAATATTTTAAATTAGTTACAACCAGCTAGGAATAATATCAGCTTCAATTGTTTTCTCAATTTTTTCTGGAGAATAAATAATTGCATAATTATCATTGTTTACTAAAATTTCAGAGGGCAGTGGTCTAGAGTTATAATTTGAAGACATTACTTTTCCATAGGCTCCAGTATTTTTTATAACTAGTAGATTACCAATTTTTTGTTTAGCCATTTTAATATTTTTTAAAAAAACATCTGAACTTTCACAAATAGGACCAGCAATAGCATAATCCATAAATTCCTCTGAGTTTACATTTATCGCTGATATTTCATGATGTGCACCGTACATCGCTGGACGTATCAATGTATTCATACCAGCATCAACAATTAAATAATTTATACCTCCATTATTCTTAATTGTAAGAATAGAGGTAACTGTAACTCCAGCCTCAGCAATTAAATATCGACCAGGCTCAAACGATAATTCATAGTTTGTTTGCGTAAAACAATTATCAAGCTCTTCTTTTACCTTCTTGATATTAAAGTCAGGATCAGAATCTTCATATTTAACATGAAAACCTCCTCCCAAATCTACATGTTTAATATTAATGCCTGATTCAATAAATTTATCTGCAGCCATTCTCATTTGAGAAAATGTATTTTTATAGGCCTCATTTTTACTAATTTGACTTCCAATATGACAACTAATACCAATTAAATTTAAACTTTTGCAACTTTTAACTAATTTGATAATTTTATCTATGTTATCGAATTCTATACCAAACTTATCAGTTTTTTTTCCTGTTGAAATTTTACTTAAAGTTTCACCATCAATATCTGGATTAAGTCTAACACCAATATCAACGATTTTATTTTTTTCATTTGCTAAATTATTGAGAAGTTTTATTTCTTCTAAAGATTCAGTATTAATTAAACGTATATTTTTATTTATAGCATAGAGTAAGTCTTGATCAGATTTTCCAACACCTTCAAAAATTATATTATTTGGATCGAAACCAGCTTCCAAAGCTCTTTTTAATTCACCAACTGACACTACATCTGCTCCAATATCTAACGAGTTCATTAATTTCAAAATAGCTTGATTTGAATTAGACTTAATTGAATAAAAAATATTGTTACCTAAAATTTCTTTAGTTTTATTAACTTGATTAATAATTTTTTGTTGCGAATACACATAAAAAGGTGTCTGACAAACTTTAACTAAGTCATATAAAGAAGTACCCTCAATATACGGGTCATTATTTTTATAAGTGAGCATTTATTCAGTGTTTATAATAACGGATTGTTGACGTTTTTTCTCTTCTTCTAATTTCTTTAAACAAGCTTCATCACATGGATATGTAATTACCGATTTGTCTACTTGATCTTCTGGTAAACTTAAAGGACCAACTTTACCACAGCTAAAAGTAAACAACAAAAATGATAATAATATTAATCTGATCATTATAAGTATTTTTTTATAACAAGTTTTATCATTTTTTTAGTAATTTCAGGAGCCGTACCCCCAAAACTTGATTTTGATTTAACACTGTTAGTAGTTGATAGCACTTTTTTTGCGTCAGCTGTTATATTTTTGTCAAATTTTTTTAATTCTCCAAGAGATAATGAATCTATGTTTCTATCTTGTTTTGAACAATAAGAAACAATCTTTCCTGTAACAATATAAGCATCTCTAAATGAATATCTAAGATTTTGAACCAACCAATTAGCCAAATCGGTAGCGGTTGCATTTGAATTATCAATCAACTCTTTCATTCTAGTTTTGTTGAATGTAGATTTTGATAGAATTTCATTCATAACTTTTATACACAAAGAAACATTGTCATATGAATTAAATGTTATTTGTTTATCGTCTTGTAAGTCTTTACTATAAGAAAGTGGCAACCCTTTAATAATATTAAGCATTGAACTTAAATTACTAATGATAATACTTGTTTTTCCTCTAACAAGCTCTGCACCATCTGGATTTTTTTTCTGAGGCATAATTGAACTACCAGTTGAAAGATCATCTGGTAAATTGATAAAATTAAATTGTTGATTTGACCAAAGTACTATTTCCTCTGCTATTTTTGATAAATGAACAGCAATTAGTGATAGAACAAATAAAAATTCTATTACAAAGTCTCTATCTGAGACAGTGTCCATAGCATTTTTTGTTGGCTCTCTAAATCCCAACTCTTTAGTTGTATATTTTCTATCAATAGAAAAAGAAGTCCCTGCAAGTGCAGCTGCACCTAATGGGTTTTCATTAAGACGATATAAACAATCTTCAAGTCTTGTTCTGTCTCTACCAATCATTTCAATGTAAGCTAAAACATGATGAGCCAATGTTATTGGTTGAGCAATCTGTAAATGAGTGTAACCTGGCATAATTGTTTCAGTATTTTTTGTTGCAATATTAATTAAAGTTCTCTGAAATTTTTTTAGTTCACTATCTAAAATTTTAGATTCTTTTTTAACCCATAATTTTAAATCAGTTACTACCTGATCATTTCTAGATCTTGCAGTATGAAGCTTTCCTGCAATTTTTCCAATTTTCTTAAATAATAAACTTTCAATGTTCATATGAATATCTTCAAGTTTTTTTGAAAATACGACCTTGTTTTTTTCAATATCTCTTTCAATTGCTTTAAGTCCAGAGACTATTGCACTTTGTTCTTTTTTATTTATTATTTTTTGTTTACCGAGCATTCTAGCATGCGCTATTGACCCAGCTATATCTTCTTTATAAAGACGTTGATCGATATCTATAGACGTATTAATTGCATCTAAAATCTCACTAGGTCCTTTTGAAAAATGGACATTTCTTGAAGGATTTTTTTTCATTTTGCGCGCCTATAAGAGATATTTATATTAATTTCCACCCTTATGCTTAAATTATTTTCATACGGCAAATTTTTCTTATATAAGCTCACCTTTATAGAACTCACATGAATATTAAAAAAGTTGTAGTAATAGGATCTGGCACTATGGGCAGTGGAATCGCAGCCCAAATAGCAAATGCTAATATTGATGTTACACTTCTAGACTTACCTTCAAAAGAAGGATCTAGAAACCAAATTACAGAAAATGCTAAAGAAAGAATTACAAAATCACGACCTCCACTTTTAGTAGAAAAAAACAAGGCAGAATTAATTAAGGTTGGAAATATTGAGGATGACTTTAATGAAGTTGCGGAAGCTGATTGGGTTGTGGAGGCTGTTGTTGAGAGAATAGATATTAAACATAACATTTATGATAAAATTCAGACTACAAGAAAGAACAATTCTATAATTTCATCAAATACATCTACAATTCCATTGAAAATCTTATCTGCAAATATGTCAGATGAAATGAAAAAAAATTTTTGCATTACTCATTTTTTTAACCCAGTTCGTTATATGGCATTGCTTGAGATAGTAACTGAAGAAGTTAATGACATTGAAAAAATAAATTTATTAAAACAATTTTGTGATGAAAAGCTTGGTAAAGGTGTAATTATTTGTAACGACACTCCAGGATTTATCGGAAACAGAATTGGAGTTTATGCAATGCAAGTTGCTATGACTGAAGCTTTTAAAATGAAGATATCAATTGAAGAGGCCGATGCTATATTTGGAAGACCTATGGGTATCCCAAAGACTGGAGTTTTTGGACTATACGATTTAATCGGTATTGATTTGATGGCTGATGTTCTAAAAAGTTTTATCAAAGAACTCCCAAAAGAAGATCCTTTCCACGAGGTTGCGCAAGAAATTCCATTGGTCACAAAACTTATTGAAACTGGGTATACAGGAAGAAAAGGTAAGGGTGGTTTTTATAGAATGAATAAATCTGATGGTAAAAAAATTCTTGAAGCAATTAATTTAGAAACTGGCGAGTATCACCCAAGTCAGAAAATTAATTTAGGTATCGGAGATAAAATTGACATAAATAAACTCATTCAAAGAAAAGATAAATACGGTGAATATGCAAAATCAATTCTGACAAAAGTAATTAGGTATGCTGCATATTTAATCCCTGATGTATCATCAAAATATATAGACATAGATGATGCACTAAGATTAGGTTTTAATTGGACTGTTGGTCCTTTTGAAATGCTTTCAAATATTGATACAAAAAATTTTATTGATCAAAATACTGATATTAACTTCTTTAAAGATCTAAAGGGAGTTTTTGAATTTAATAAAAGACCTGGATATTTAGATTCAAGTATTAATAACTTAAGATCGTTAAATTTACAAAAAACTTTTGAGAACTCTTCTGCTAATATTAAAAATGCTTCATCATATCAGGTTGTTGAATTTACTACTAAGGCAAACGCTTTAGATACTGACTCTATGTTAGCTTTAAAAGAAGCTGCTCAAAATAATAAAAGCACAATTGTGATTAATGATGCAATGCAATTTTCTGCTGGTGTAAATTTAAATTATGTCATGGAATTTGCTAAAAATAATGAATGGTCTAACATTGAAAAATTTATAATTGATTTCCAACAAACGTGTAAAACAATAAAATATGCAGAAAAGCCTTTTATTGCTGCGCCATCAGGGCTTGCTATTGGCGGGGGTTTTGAAGTGGTATTGCATTGTGATTATAACGTTGCTCATACAAATGTTGTTCTTGGACTAGTTGAATCTTTAGTTGGACTCATTCCTGCTGGTGGGGGTTGTAAAGAAATGCTGTGGCGCTGGTTACAAACTCCAGAAGGTAAAGAAAATTCTGAACATGCGTCTATGAAAGTTTTTGATCTTATTGGTTATGCTATTACTGCTACCTCACCAAATGAAGCGCTGCCAAATCAATTCTTTTTAGAAAAGGATAAGGTGGTAATAAATAGAGACAGACAATTATCAACGGCTATCGATTTATTAAATAATATTGAGGGAGGGTATGAAAAACCATCTCAACCTAAATTTAATTTAGGCGGTAGTGCTGTCAGAGATAAAATGTTTGAAAAACTTGAAGCACTATATAATGAAAATAAAATTTTAGACCATGGATTAGAAGTAGGCAAGCAAATTGCTTTTGTGCTTAGTGGTGGAAATACAAATATTGATAATGAATTAAGTGAAGATGATCTTTATAATCTTGAATTAGAAGCTTTCATGAGACTTATCCAGATGCCTAAAACTCAAGAGCGAATAAAACATACACTTGAAACTGGAAAACCATTAGTAAATTAAATTAATTTCTTGTAGTATTTCATCCTTTTAGGAAACAGATGAGTAATTTTGATACAAACCTAGATAAAAATTCAGCCAATTTTGTTCCACTATCACCATTAAGTTTTATAACTCGCGTGAAAGATATTTATCCAAACTATCACTCTTTAGTTTATGGAAAAAGAAGTTACACTTGGCTTGAAACCTATAATCGATGTACTAAGTTTGCTAGTGCATTAGCAAAAAAAGGAATTACAAAAGGAAGTACCGTTTCAATCATAGCGGCAAATACCCCAGAATTATTCGAAGCACATTATTCTATCCCAATGACTGGTGGCGTTATTAATACGATCAATACCAGACTTGATGCAGAAACAATTGCGTATATTCTAGATCATAGTGATGCAAAACTTCTTATAACTGATACTCAATTTTCACCTACAATGAGAAAAGCTTTGCAAATATATGGAAAGAATATTCCCATTATTGATATTCATGATGATCAGGCAGTTTTTAAAGATGGTGAGGGTGAAAAAATTGGAGAAATGACATATGAAGAATTTTTACAAACGGGTGATGATAATTTTAATTGGTCTTTACCTGAAGATGAATGGCAAGCAATCTCACTAAGCTATACATCAGGCACAACTGGTAAACCAAAAGGTGTTGTATATCACCACCGTGGATCATATTTAATGTCAACAGGAAGTGTTACGGCATGGAACATGCCCAATAAATTAACATTTCTATATACCGTTCCAATGTTCCACTGTAACGGATGGGGTTATCCTTGGACAGCTGCTTTAATACATGCAAAGATTATTTGCTGCAGATATATTGTTGCAAAAGATATCTATAACTTAATAGATAAATATAAGGTAACTCATTTCGGAGGGGCTCCTATAGTTTTAAGTTTAATTGCTAATGCAGATGAAAAAGACAAAAAAGAAATAAATCATAAAGTATATGTATTAACTGCTGGAGCTCCACCAACGAGTGCAATTCTTGAAAAGATGGATAACTTAGGTTTTGAAGTAATGCATGTATATGGGTTAACCGAAACATATGGTCATATTCTTCAATGTGCTTGGAATGAAGAATGGGAATCACAATCAAAATCTGAAAAAGCTGATATTAAAGCAAGACAAGGTGTTCGTTATCCAAATACTGAAGAAGTTTGTGTCGCAGATCCAGAGACCTATGAAAAAGTTCCGATGGATGGAGAAACTATGGGAGAGATTTTAATTCGAGGAAATGTTGTAATGAAAGGATATTACAAAAATAAAGAGGCGACTGAAACATCTATGAAAAAAGGATGGTTTCACTCTGGTGATTTAGCTGTTGTCTATCCTGATGGATATATTCAAATAAAAGATAGATCGAAAGATATTATAATTTCTGGTGGAGAAAATATTTCATCTGTGGAAGTGGAGAATGTTGTTGCAAAACATCCATCTGTTTCCTTGGTTGCAGTAGTTGCCAAACCAGATGAGAAGTGGGGTGAAACACCATGTGCTTTTGTAGAATTAGCACCTGGAAAAAATGCCACAGAAGAGGATATAATTCAGTTTTGTAAAGAAAATATGGCTGGATTTAAAAGACCAAAGCATGTAATCTTTGGTGAATTACCAAAAACTTCAACTGGGAAGATACAAAAGTTTGAATTAAGAACAAAAGCAAAGGAGTTATAATGGATCCAAAAACTTATAAATTTGACACACTCAGTCTACATGCTGGTTATCAACCAAGTAAAAACGCTGGCTCAAGACAAGTTCCAATTTATCAAACAACTTCATATATGTTTGATGATGTTGATCATGCGGCAGCACTTTTTAATTTAGAAAGAGGCGGTCATATTTACAGTCGTATGTCCAACCCAACAGTACAAGTCCTAGAAGAAAGAGTTTGTGCACTTGAAGGAGGAACAGCTGCTCTTGCAACTGCATCTGGTATGAGTGCAATATTTTTAACTATTATGACTCTTTGTAACGCTGGCGATCACATGGTTGTTTCTTCTCAGCTTTATGGTGGAACAGTAAATTTATTTAGATTAACACTTCCAAAGTTTGGTATCAAAACAACTTTTGTAAAACCAAGAGATACAGAAGGTTTTAAAAAAGCTATTCAACCAAATACTAAAGGTATTTTTGGTGAACTTGTTGGTAATCCAGGTAATGAATTAATGAACATGCCTGAAGTTTCAAACATAGCAAAAGAAGCAGGTATCCCACTAATAATTGATAGTACTTATCAAACTCCTTATTTGTGTAGACCTTTTGAACACGGTGCTGACCTTGTTGTACACTCACTAACTAAATGGATGAGTGGTAATGGCTCTTCTATGGCAGGAATATTAGTTGAAGGTGGAACTTTTGATTGGATGCAAAATGATAAATTTCCTTCTATGACAGAACCTTACGAGGGCTATCATGGATTATCATTTGCAGAAGAATTTGGTCCAACAGCTTTTACAATGATGGCCAGAGCTGAAGGTATGAGAGATATGGGGCCTTGTTTAGCACCACAAAATGCATGGAATATTTTACATGGTTTAGAAACGCTGTCTCTTCGAATGGAAAAACATTGTTCTAATGCTTTGAAAATGGTTGAGTATTTATCAAATCATGAGAGTGTTGCTTGGGTTTCACATGCTAGCGCACCAGGACATCCAGATAAAGAACTTGCAGAAAAAATTCTTCCTAAAGGAACTGGGTCAATGATTGCCTTTGGAATTAAAGGTGGAAAAGAAGCAGGTGCTGCTTTTATTAATAATGTTAAACTTGCGTCACATTTAGCAAATGTTGGTGATGCAAGAACACTAGTTATACACCCAGCATCTGCAACGCACTCACAAATGGATGAGGCTACTCTGAAGTTTGCTGGATTATCCCATGACATGATTAGACTTTCTGTTGGTCTTGAAGACTTCGAAGATATTGTAAATGATTTCGAGGATGGATTTAGAGCTGCAAAAAAACCTCGTTTAGTTGCAAACAAATAAATGAAGTTTAAAGTTCGCGGAATTGACACGTTTGCCTCCACTGGAGGCAGACCCTTTGATAAAAACAAACCACTAATTGTTTTTGTTCACGGTAGTGGTCTTAGTCATATGGTATGGGTTCTTCAAACACGTTATTTTGCATTTCGCGGATATAGTGTTTTAGCAGTTGATTTACCAGGTCATGGCTTATCTTCTGGAGAAAGTCTAAAAACAATCGAGGAAATGGGAAATTGGGTTGGAGATGCAATAGAAGCAGTAGGATGTAAGCAAGCATCTCTTGTAGGTCACTCTCAAGGTTGTTTAGTAACTATGGAATGTGTTGCACAACATTCTAAAAAAATTAAAACATTAACTCTTATGGGTGGCGCTTCTGCCATTCCGATGAATCCAGAATTGCTAAGCTTAGCAGAAGAAAGCAACCCAAAAGCTGTAGATTTAATGATGGATTTTGCGCATGGACCAGCTGGTCATTTTGGAGGTCATCCTGTTCCAGGTTTATATCATTTAAATGTTGGATCCATGATTGTTCAAAATAAAGAAATTAAAGATACTTTGGGTGTAGATTTTAGAGCATGTGATAATTATAAAAATGGACCTGAAATAGCAAAAAAATTAGATTTACCAACTCTTTCCATACTAGGTGCACAAGATAGGATGTGTCGATTAAAAGATGGAAAAATTCTTGCAGATTATATTAAGGGTTCGGAAGTTCATGTAATTGAAAATTGTGGTCACATGATGCTTCTTGAAGAAGCTGATCAAACGTTAGAAATTCTTAAAAAATTTATTTTAGAAAACGATCCAATAAAATAATTAATAAAACTATTTAGTTTTTTCATTATCGGGTCTCGTTAGTTCTTCAAGCTTACGCATTTCTTCTTCCATTTTAAGTTTTTCTTGTTCTTCACGTTTTTTCTTACGCTCCTCAGCTTTCATTTTCAGCTTAAGTTCTTTTTGCATTTTGCGGTCTCCCGCTCTTGATTTGTGATTAAAATGGATCCCCATAATGTGCGTGTATATACTAAAAATTTAATGATTTATCTAGACTCTAAATTTTAATTTCTTGCAAGCCATACAATAACGACAAAAACAAATATAGCTATAGCTTGAAAAAGCACCCTCAAACGCATTAGTTTATTACTATGATTTTTATTAAGTTTGCCATTTACAGCCATTGCTATTACCCCAACAACTACCACAGCTAGAGTTGCAGCCATAAATAAAACTAGAACTATCTGCATTGTACTCATATATTTATCTATATAAAACTTTTCTTGAATGAAGCAAGAATTCATACATAAGGTCAGAATGGAAAATATATTATTGGGCCCATCAATATCAAAACACGATAAACCCAAGAAATTAATGGTAATGCTGCATGGTTATGGTGACAATGCTGCTAATTTTATTCATTTAGCAGAACCTTTAGATCAAGATGAATGGGGAATGCACTATATAGCTTTAAATGCCCCAAGTACTATGCCTGGTAACCCAATGGGTTATCAATGGTTTGATTTATACTTGAACGGTGTTTATATTTCTGATGTTGGTCCAAAAGAATTTGAAAATGTAAGAAATTTAATAAATGAAAATGTTAGAAAAATTTCTAATACTATATCTCTACTTACGAATGATTTAAATATTGAGATGAGTGATTGTTTTGTTATGGGCTTTTCCCAAGGAGGAATAATGGCGTTTGAATTGGGTCAATCACTTAATAAAAAATTAGCAGGTATAGCAATTGTTTCTTCAAGAATAATTTCAAGAGAATTTGTTCCTAAAAATTCATTTTTAGAAACACCAATATTTATATCACATGGCGGACTAGATAATGTTCTTCCTATTTCAAATTTCAATGAATCAGTTGAAATTTTAAAAAAATATAATTTCAAATTTCAATCTCACCTTTTACCAAATGATGAGCATACTATGACACAAGAAACAATAACTTTATTCCAAAATTTTATTAAAAAAAATATTTAAAGTAATCGAATTTTAATATTATATTGCTATCTGAATAATATGACTTGGGTAAGTAGAAACTAAAATGAGTACTGCAGAAAATCCAGCTTTGGTCCTTAATGCTGATTTTCGGCCACTATCCTATTACCCACTTTCCTTATGTTCATGGCAAGATGCTATCAAAGCTGTTTTTCTTGAAAGAGTTTCAGTAATTGAAAATTATGAGCACGAAGTTCATTCTCCAAATCTTACATTCAAGTTACCAAGTGTAATTGCACTTAAAGATTATGTAACGCCTCAAAGAAGACCAGCGTTCACTCGTTTTAATGTATTTTTAAGAGATAATTTTACTTGCCAGTATTGTACAAATCGTTTCCCAGCCAATGAACTGACATTTGATCATTTAGTCCCTAAATGTTTAAATGGAAAAACTACTTGGGAAAACGTTGTCTCAGCATGCACGTCATGTAATTTAAAAAAAGGACGAAAATTAATTCACAATACAGATATGAAACTTTTTAAAAAACCTCTTCGACCATCATCAATTCAACTTCAAAATAATGGAAGAAACTTTCCCCCTAATTTTTTACATGAAACTTGGAGAGATTATTTATATTGGGATACAGAATTAGAAAATTAAATTTTTTTTGAGATTGCAATTGCTGTTTTACATCCAAGTTCAATTACTTTTGACATAATTTTATAACCTGGGGCATTTTCTGCATCATGCTCTATTCCAATGTCATGATGCTCTAGTTCGTCATCTCGGAATTTAGAAATTGTTTTTTTTAAATCTTTGTGATCATCACCTAAAAGATCTAATTGTTCTTGATAATGTTCACCAATAACTTTTTCTACAGCAACTGTACAAGCCATCGCAGCTTTTTCACCCATTAATGCAGTAGATGCTCCAAGTGCAAAGCCAGCAACATTCCATAATGGCAGCAGAGCAGTTGGTCTAACACGATGTTCTAATATTAATTCGTTGAACTTATCTATGTGTTCTTGCTCCTGATCAGCCATATGTTGAATTGTTTTTCCAAGCTTCGAGCTTTTTCCAAATATTGCAATTTGACCATCATAAATTTTAGTAGCTCCATATTCACCGGCATGATCGACTCTTATGATTTCTTCTAGAATTTCTCTATGAGTTATTTTACTTGATGGAGAATTTTTTTTAGATGTATTTTTCTTTTTTAAAGCCATTGTTCCTATACAAATAAATAGCATTAAAAATAAAAATAACTAGCAAAACAAGTGTATTAATTGAAGCAGCAGAAATTCCAAAAAAACTCCAAATTACTTCATCGCAACTGATCACTTGCTTTGATAATATCTGCGCTTTAAGGTCCGCTGCATTTTCACTGCTTGTCAACATTGCTGAACAACCTGCTGGCCCTTTAAGAATTTTATTTTCAATTCCAACATGCCATATAGAATAAAAAAGCCCGTAAACTGATGCAAATTGAATTACTAAATAAAGCCAGATTTTATTTAAATTTCTCAACAAAAATATGCAAATCAAACATATTAAAATTAAATAATATGGATGTCTTTGCTTTAAACATAATTCACATGGTTGAAGATTAAAAAAATATTCCGCAACTAATGCTGATGATATTGAGATAAATGAAATTACAAATAAAAACTTGGCCCAATAACGAAATATCATATAAGCCTAATTATAAAAACACTTCCAAGAAGTAAAATAAAAAACATAATAGTTAAAATATTAAAATATTTATCAATAATTAATTTAATTTTTTCACCAAAAAAATACAGAAGTATTGCTATTAAATAAAATCTTAATCCTCGTCCAATAATAGAAACAATAATAAATAAAAAAATATTCAGTCCAAATACACCACTTGCAATTGTAATAAACTTATATGGAAAGGGGGTTATGCCAGCACCTAAAACAATTAAAATACCGAATTCTTTGTAGTAACTTTCAAAAACAGTAAAAGAATTTTCCAGATGATAGAACTCAACAATATAAATACCTAGCGACTTATAAAAAAAATATCCTATTGCGTACCCAAGGATGCCACCAAGAACAGAGAATAGTGTACAGATAAATGCATAAAATAAAGCCTTTGCTTTAGATGCTAAAGCCATTGGTATTAGAATTATATCAGGTGGAATAGGAAAAAATGAGCTCTCTGCAAAAGATATTAAACTTAAATACCACTTTGCATTTCTATGTTCTGCTTTTTTTAATGTCCAATTGTAAATATTTTTAAGAAATTTCATTATAATTAATACTGGTAGGAGTAGAGGGAATCGAACCCACACCACCGAAGTGACCGGATTTTGAATCCGGCGCGTCTACCAGTTCCGCCATACTCCCATATTATTTTTCCAAGTATTACTTGGTTTTTAAAGTTAAGTCTATCAGCTTATTTTAGGAAATTGAATTTGAAAAGCAACAATTAGGCAACTTAATTTATTCACATTTTACAGGATAAAAATCAAAATTCTGCTTATCTAAATAATTTAAACGATTAGGTAAATGCTTTATAATTTTATCATAATTTTTTTTAGATATAGAGCTAGGCTTGCATCTAGTTGCAAACCACCATAGTGCAGTCTCCGCTAAATCTTCTTCGTAAAATAGATCCCAGGCATATTCTGAAATATAGTATTTGTCCTCTCCAATTACTGTTTTCCATTCATCTTCATCTATCACTCCAGTACCCCACTTAAAATCAAGTGAAGCATGCGTTAATTCATGAAACATAAGTTCCTCATTAAAAGAGGATTTTTCACTATGAATATGAATGACAATTTGACCATTACCACCGGCCCAGCCAACGTTACCTTTATGGACCACAATATATTTTACATTTTGTTTTAAAAAATATGGCATTTGTCCATACATTTTGGCCCATTTCAATGCTTGTTTTTCTGCTTTTTCTTGTGTTTTGAATTCAGCATTTACTTTAATCAAAATATCCTGACTTTTTTCAAAAGATGCATTAAAAATGAAAGCATTAAAGACTTTCATTTCTATTCCATCCCCATATTGATTTTTATTTTTTGAAGTTCTTTTATCATATTCCATGACTTCTTTTTCTTCCACAAACTTTAATGTCTTGAAACTACTCACATCTTTTTTTGTCATAATTTTATTATTAGTCCAAAGACTATTTAAAAGAATAAAATTTTTTACTTCTTTAATTAATTTTGCACATTTATACCCATCAAACTCACACACTCTAGTTGAGCCATCCCAAGCTATAATTTCACCTTTACCTTCCAGTTTATCATTTTTCCATGTGCCAATCCATTTTTCACCATCCTCAGCCCAAGTTAGTTCGCCCTCTCCGTGTAGTGAACCATCTTTGAAATTACCTATGTACTTATTTCCATCATCCCAAACGACTGTACCATATCCATTTTCACAATTTCCTTCAATACAACCTATTCCTTCTCCATACATTTTACCATTTTTCCACTCACCTTCATATGTGACTCCATTCACCCAAACCATCTTTCCTTGTCCATGTTCTTCTCCGTTTTTCCACTCACCTTCATATGTGTCTCCATTCGCCCAAACTATTTTTCCTTGTCCATGTTCTTTCCCTTTTTTTGACTCACCTTCATATTTGGTACCATCTTCCCAAACGTATGTTCCTTGTCCATTCATACAATTTCCTTCAATGCAGCCCGTCTGATTTAAAACGTCAGAAGCAACTTCTTCCCAAACAATCTGTTTTCCAATTGCAAAGGGCTTACATGTATTAAATATACCTTTTGTTTTTTTCCATTTATCACATTCATTTAATGCAGTCTCTTGATCAGGTCCACGACCATATTCACAACGTCCATTATCACCAATAACAGCATAGAAATAAGAATTTGGGTATTGTTGCAATTCTTCAGGATATGCCTCATTAGTTATCCATGAGCAAATCTCTTGGGAAAAAACTTGATTAGTAAAATAAAAAACTAATAAAAAAGTAATGTTTTTAATAAATCTAAATTTAAACGAATTCATTAATTGAAAATAATCATATGTTGTTAAATTTATAGAAATTTTGACTATATCAAATAATTATTTTAA
>CACGTA010000013.1 GCA_902575815.1 uncultured Alphaproteobacteria bacterium
TGAAGTAGCGCAAATATCTATAGTATTAATTTTATATTTATTAATTGCATTAAATTTTGCAAAAAACAAAAATTATAGAATGTTTTTTCAAGTACCATCTTCAATTTTAATATCTATTATTGGGTTATATTGGTTTTTTGGAAGAATAAATTTTTTTTGATTAATTTCTCGAATGCTCTAAAAATCCAACGGATGAGGAGTTTTCAAGAAATAAAATGTACATATTAGTATTCTCATAGTAGACTATATCTCTAACTCTCTCATTTAAAATCATTATTTCTTCAAAAGTTATATTTTCATAATTTTCATCAAAAGAAATATAATGCAATGACATATCACCCTCTACTATTTTATTACCCAAAGATCCTAAAAAATAATTATTATCTCCTTCATTATTTTTTATAAATTTTTGATTAATTTTTATAATTTCACTAGTTCCGATGGATGGTATGAAATATTTAATTGGTTCTTGAAAACCGTAATCTTCATGACTTTTATATAAAGGTGCTTTTTCATATTTCCATTTAGTTTTTTCTGAAAACTCCTGATAATGATCACCATAAGAAGATATAGGCCATCCATAGTTTGCAATATCAAAATCATTTAATCTGTAGATATTAATTTCGTCTCCTCCTTTTGGACCATGTTCGCTCATGATAATAATTTCTTTACTCTTATCATAATAAAGTCCTTGGCTATTTCTCAAACCCTTTGCTAAAATCATATATTCTTTGTTATTTATGTCTATTTCAATTAATTTTCCTAAAGAAGAGCCATTTGATTGAGGATGATCTAAATCAAAATATGCACCTGTAGTCATAATTAAAGTATTTGAATCTTTCCCCTTAATTCTACCACCACTTTGATGAGCTGAAAATCTTGTATTATCATCAATGTAATTTATACAATTTTCATCTTCATAAATAAGCTGTAAATTAATTTTAATATAATTTATTTTCCCTTTCACTACGGCTGGTGTAAAACAATCTTTCGAATATTCCTTAATGAAAGAAATGTATAAATTTTCATTAAATACTAAAATATCCTTAATTCCAAATTTTGATCTCTGGTAGAATCTTTCATATGTAATAAATTCTTCAATGTTGGTTTGAATAGTTTTAAATTCAATGCTTACATTTCTTTTTTCATTTAAGTCATAGTAACCGAGAATACCATCACCTGACATTAGGAACAGATTATCATCCAAAATATCCAAATATGCACTTCCTCTTGCTTCTTCATGCTTGCCTATATTTAAAAAATCAGTTGAAAATTTAGTAAGATTTAAATTTTTATTCAAAACTTGAAATTTTTCTTCATTAATTTTATCAAATTTTATAATATCTATTTTATCTCTCATAAACATAGAGATATGTGTAATTCTATCTTTTAAAAAATTTATTTCTTCTTTATTTCGTATAGCTCTTTGCTCAAGATCCTCATTAACATCTAGGAGGTATAACCTTGTATTATCTAAGTTTAAATACCTTTTGATTGTATAATATGAATTTAAAGCAAAATAATAGCAAAAATATAAAATTACTATTGAAATGATGCTAACCAAAGTAATTTTTGTAAATCGATACATACAAACCTAGTTTATTTTTTATATTTATTTAGGGTAAGATGTAAGTCAAGAAAAAATGAAATAAAAATTTTTTTATGAAGTTGTAGACTTCAACTAGGTTTTTCATAGTAACAAAATAATTTGTATTCATAGTGTTTTAATTTTACGCGCCAAATAAGTTTTAGATGTAGTTGGATCTTATCAAACAATAATTATTTTAAACTGGAATCAAGCCTAACTGAGTCATTATATTGTTTCGAATTTAAACGAAAACTTCAGCATTTTTGATACACTTTTTTGCTTAACTTTATACTATTATACCATTTAATCTCATGCTATTATTGTTTATTAATTTCAAAAGTTGAACTGTGATATTTATTAGTTTAACTGGCTAAATTAAACATGGAAATTGGTTAACGTAACATGGAACAAAGACAGGAGAGATGGGTGAGTGGCTTAAACCACAGGTTTGCTAAACCTGCGAAGGAAGTAATTCCTTCCGAGGGTTCGAATCCCTCTCTCTCCGCCATATAAAATGTTTAAAGGAAGTATACCTGCAGTTATCACGCCATTTATAGATGATAGAGTTGACTATGATTCATTAATTAAAGTATTAGCGAACTTAATTGATAATGGATCTCATGGACTTGTTCCATGTGGAACTACTGGTGAGTCACCCACTTTATCACATGATGAGCATAAAAAAATTATTGAAGAAACAATAAGATTTGCTGATAAGAGAATTCCAGTTATAGCTGGCACTGGTTCAAATAATACTTTAGAAGCTTTGGAGTATACAGATCATGCGCAAAAGTCAGGAGCAGATGCTGCTCTAATTGTAACACCATATTATAATAAACCAACACAATCTGGATTATTTGAACATTTTAAGATAATTGCTGAAAAAACCAACATCCCAATAATAATTTATAACATACCTGGTAGATCAATTGTGGATATGACAATTGATACTATGATCGAATTATCAAAAATGAATAATATTATCGGAGTCAAAGATGCAACCAATGATTTATTTAGACCATTACTTACTAGAAAAAAAATGCAAAATGAATTTTGCTATCTTTCTGGAGAAGATGGAACCGCTCTAGCATATTTAGCACAAGGTGGACATGGCTGTATTTCCGTTACTGCTAACGTAGCTCCAAAATTATGTTCAGAAATGCATTCAGCTTGGCAAGAAAAAAATATTTCTAAAGCTCAAGAAATTAATTTGAAATTATCATCATTACATAATGCTTTATTTTTAGAATCTAGTCCTGGACCAGTAAAATATGCCGCCTCTTTATTAGGTCTATGCAAACAAGATACAAGATTGCCTTTATCAGAAATTAAAGATGATACAAAAAAAATAGTAAAAAATTGTCTTGAAGAATTACAACTTTTGTAAATGAAAATTATTGCTGCCAACAATCAGGCTAAATATAATTATACAATATCTAATAAAATTGAAGCTGGTATAGTATTAACCGGATCTGAAGTTAAGTCTTTACGTATTAATACAGGCTCAATTAGAGGCTCTTATATTATAGAACAAAATGGTGAATTGTGGCTCTCCAATTGTTTTATAAAAAATTATCAGAATTCATCAGAAAATAATTATAATCCAACTCGAAGAAGAAAATTATTGGTTAAAAAGAAGGAGCTGAATAAAATCTCAGGCTCTATTAAACAAGGTGGCTTTACAATAATACCTTTATCTTTATACTTCACAGATAAAGGTTTTGCTAAGTTATCTTGTGGAATTGCTAAAGGTAAGAAAAAAATCGATAAAAGAGAGACAATAAAACAAAGAGATTGGAATATAAAAAAACAAAGATTGATTAAGAATAATTAACTATTTACTTTTAAAAATTGATCACTATAAGCTTTTTATGGCTAGAATTACTGTAGAAGATTGTATCGATAAATTTCCAAGTAGATTTGAATTAGTTTTGATAGCATCTAATAGAGCAAGAAAATTATTTACTGGTGAAAAACCGACTGTAGAAATAGACAATGATAAAAATACAGTAATTGCTTTGAGAGAAATAGCTGAAGAAACTCAAACAATTGAAGAATTAAAGAATAGTTTAATTGAAGAATATCAAGTTAACACCTTCGCTGAAGATGAAGAAATTAATGAGATCGAAAACAATAGTGAAGATAATCAGTCTGAAGAAAATATTGAAAATATTTTAGAAGAAGATACAGTTGCCAAAAATGACAAATCTTTAGATGAAATGGAAATTGAAAACCCTCAAGATAGTTCTCAAAATTTATCAGATGATAATAAAGATCAAGAGATACAATAAGCAATACCTATATTAAAATAAATAATTTAAAAATTATTTATGGTTAAAGAAATACATAAAGAAATAGAGTTAATTACATCTTACCTTAACTCTAAAGAACAAGAAAAAGTAAAACATGCTCTTAAAATAAGTGAAGAAGCACATAGCAATCAACTCAGAAAATCTGGCGATCCTTTTATTACTCATCCTTTAGAAGTTGCAAAAATTTTGACTTCAATAAAATTAGATGCTGACTCAATAGTTGCTGGCTTACTCCATGATACTTTAGAAGATACCAATTTAGATATAAATGAAATTAATAAAAATTTTGGTACACAAATTGTTGAACTTGTTGATGGGCTTACGAAAATAAATAAATATTCATTAAAAGTTAAAAATCAAAAATTTGGTGAGAATTATAAAAAGTTAATTTTAGCTACGACTAAAGATTTAAGGGTAATATTAGTGAAGTTAGCTGATAGACTTCACAATATGAGAACTATTCAATTTATAAAAGATGAAAATAAAAAAACTAAAATTGCTCTAGAAACATTAGAAGTTTTTGCGCCATTAGCTCAAAGATTAGGAATGAAAGAATGGCAAGACGAATTAGAGGATATTTCGTTTGAAGTGATAAATCCTGAAGCTAAAAAAACAATAATCGAAAGATTGGATTATTTAAAATCTAAAGATGATAATATTGTGGATGAAATTAGATATGAGTTAAAAAATATTTTTTTTCAGGAAGACTTATTTTGTAAAGTAGAAGGTAGAATAAAATCTCCATATTCAATATGGAATAAGATTAAAAATAAAAATATATCTTTTGAACAACTTTCAGACATTATGGCTTTTAGAATAATTACAAATTCTACTAGAGAATGTTATAGATGCTTGGGAATTATTCATCGAAAATACCCTTATATTCAAGGTAGATTTAAAGATTTTATCTCTGCTCCAAAATCAAATGGATACAGAGCTCTTCATACTTCTGTGATGGGTCCTAAAAATAAAAAAATTGAAATACAATTTAGATCTAATATTATGGATCAAATTGCAGATTTTGGTGTTGCATCTCATTGGAAATATAAAGATCCTAAAAAAATTAAAGAAAAGGATGCTAAAGAATACAAATGGGTTTACGATTTAGTAGATTCAATGAATTCATCTGTTTCTCAAGATGAATTAATTCAAAATTCAAAACTAAAAGTATTTCAAAATGATATTTTTGTTTTTACACCAAAAGGAGATCTTATTGAACTTCCAAAAAATGCCACACCTGTTGACTTTGCATATGCAATACATAGCCAAATAGGCGATAAATGTGTAGCAGCAAAAATTAATGATAAGCTTCAGCCATTAAAAACAATTTTAAATAATGGCGATCAAATAGAAATTATTACTTCAGAGTCTTCACAACCTTCCCCTCTATGGCAAAGATTTGCGGTAACAACAAAGGTAAAATCACAATTAAGAAGATTTTTTAGATTTAAAAAGAAAGAAGAGCATATAATTTTTGGTAGAGAAATATTACTTAATTTTTTTCAAAAAGAGAATTATGAATTTAATAAAAATATTGAACAAAAAATACTCAATGATTTAAATTATAAATCAATAGACGATTTATATGCATCAATAGGATCAGGAGAAATTACAGCACTTTCTGTAATTAAAAAAATTTATCCTGAATATAATTATATTCCAGTTTCTAGGTTTAATGAAAATAAGCAAAATCCTATAAAATTAAAAGGATTAACAGCTGGAATGTCATATCATCTTGCTGGTTGTTGTTCTCCTTTAAAAGGAGATAGTATTGTTGGTATAGTAACTGCTGGAATTGGTGTTGCCGTTCACACAGTTGATTGTGAAACACTTACATCATATCAAGATGCTCCAGATAGATGGCTTAATCTTTCTTGGGATAATCAAAATAATTTAGCAACAGTATCAAATGCAAGAATTGTTGTTGTGTTATTTAATAAACCGGGAAGTCTTGGAAAAGTCACAACAGTTATTGCAAAAAATAACGGAAATATTTCAAATATTCTTTTTTCAGTAAGGAAACCTGATTTTTTTGAGATTATAATAGACATTGAAGTAAGAGACACTAATCATTTACAAAATATAATTGCAGCATTAAGAATGGAAAAAGAAGTATCTTCCTTAGAGAGATTGAAAGGTTAAAAATGATTTATGGAAATGGAATAGACATTATTGATATAAATAGAATAAGAAAAGTAATTGATAAATATGGTAATAGATTTAAAAAAAGATGTTTTAGTATATCTGAGATCGAAAGATCAGAGAAAAGAAAAAATTCAGTAGAATCATATGCAAAAAGATATGCCGCTAAAGAAGCTTGTGCTAAAGCTTTAGGTACTGGTTTAGCCAGAGGTGTATTTTGGAAGGATATTGAAGTCAAAAATGACCAATTTGGTAAACCATTTATTAAACTTCATGGTAAAGCAAAAGAAATTTTTAAAAATATAAATAAAACTTCAAATACACAAGTCGAAGTTTCCCTTTCTGATGAAAAAAAATATGCAATAGCAAATGTTACAATCTATGACTAAATCAAAAAAAAATAGTTTATTTGGTAATTTAAAATCAATATTTATAGCAATCTTTATAGCTTTATTAATAAGATCATTTATATTTGAGCCATTCAATATACCTTCAGGATCAATGAAGCCAAATCTTCTTGTAGGAGATTTTATTTTTGTTTCAAAATATTCATACGGTTTTTCAAAACACTCTCTTCCATTTTCCATACCTTTAATACCTGGTAAAATATTTTCAAACACACCTGAGAGAGGCGATGTAGTAGTTTTTAAAACTCCTGAAAATAATAGAACTGATTATATTAAAAGAGTTATTGGTCTGCCTGGTGATAAAATAGAAATTAAAAATGGTATTATTTTTATTAATGGATCAGAAATTCTAAGAAAAAAACTAAATGATTTTATAGATACAGATAACAAAACGAGCAACAAAAGAGTTAGAATGTATAATGAATATTTTTTTAACAAAGAAATCAAAATTCTTGATATCACAGACAATGGTATAGCGGATAATACTCAGTTATTTAATGTCCCAGAAAATCATTTCTTTGTAATGGGTGATAATAGAGATAATTCACAAGATAGCAGATTTATAAGTACTGTTGGATTCATTCCTTATGAAAATTTAGTTGGTAAAGCTCAGTTTATTTTCTTTTCTTTAGAAAATGCAAGATTTTTACAAATATGGAAATGGCCTAGCTCAATTAGATATGAAAGAATTTTTCAAAAAATTCAATGATAGACAGTAAAAAAATCAAACTATTTGAAAAAAAAATAAATTATAAGTTTAAAAATAGCAAATTGTTAATTCAATCCTTAACTCATCCAAGTTTTTATTTAGAAAATGAAAAAAAAATTAAAATAAATGAATTTGAAAGATTTGAATTTTTAGGTGATCGAGTACTAGGATTAATAATAGCTAATTTATTATTTTCAAAATATAAAAAGTTTAATGAAGGTGATTTATCTAAAAAATATTCTTATTTAGTTCAAAAAAAATTTTTATTTAAAATTTCTCAAGAATTACAAATAGAAGATGTGCTTCAATATAATTTTAAGAAAAAAAATAATAAAATGTTAAATTCAATATTTTCAGATTCAGTAGAGTCATTAATTGGAGCAATCTTTCTAGATGGCGGATATAATTCTTCATTTGATTTTATAAGTAAATTTTGGTCAAAACATCTAGATATCGAAGTTTCTAAAACCTTAGACCCAAAAACATTATTACAAGAAATATCACAACAACTTTATAAAAAACTTCCTGAATATAAATTAATCAAAAAAGCAGGACCACCACATTCACCAACATTCACTGTTTCTGTTAAAGTGGTAAATTTAAATAAAATTAATTCAAAAGGTTTTTCAATAAGAGAGGCAGAGAGAAATGCAGCAGAAATTGCATTAAAAAAAATTAATGAAAAGAAAAATATTAAAAATTAGTCTTGTCGGTAAGACTAATGCAGGTAAATCAACTCTATTAAATAACCTTGTTGGTGAGAAAATTTCAATAACAAACAAAAAAATTAATACTACTGAAGACTTTGTGATTGGCATTATTAATATTAAAAATACTCAACTAGTTCTATATGATACACCGGGTATCAGCTTTCTTAGAGATAATAAATCTCAAAAAACTAAATTGAAGAAAAATTTATGGGAGGGCTTAAATCAATCAGATATTATTTTGTATTTAATTGATTCAAAAAGGATTGAATTAAATGATTTAAAAAATGACTTTCCTAAACTTTATGAATTAAACAAGAATATTTCGATTATTTTTAATAAAACTGATTTAATAAAAGCTGAAAATTTAGTTAAGTATATAAAATTAATTATAGAAAAATATAAAATAGATAAATTTTTTAACATATCAGCTAAAAAAAAATTAGGTTTTGAAAATTTAATTGATTATCTTTTACAAAAATCAAAATATGGAAGGTGGCTATATAAGGACGATGAAATCACAGACAAAGATGATATTTTTATTACCAATGAATGCACAAGAAATGAAATACTATCATTAATTCATAAAGAAATTCCATATAATATAGAAGTAACTAATAAAACTTTTAAATATTTGAAAAATGGGCAACTAAAAATAAAGCAAGATATTATTATTAAAAATGACAGATACAAAAAAATATTATTGGGTAGGAAAGGATCAAAAATAAAAGATATTAGAATAAAAAGTCAAAAAGAAATTTCTAATATTTTAGATGTAAAAACTCATCTTTATATCAATATTATTTCATCAGATGCAAAAAAAATTTAACGGAATACTTATACATTCAAAAGTTTTCAAAGATAATGATCTATTAATTAAATTTTTATCAGATACGGATGAAGTATTCTCAGGAATTGTATACGGAGGACTTTCAAAAAATAAGAAAAATATAATGCAACTTGGTTTTTTTTTAAATTTGGATGTGACATACATTGGCAATCGTCCACCATCAATAAAAGCTGAATTATCAAAACCCTATTTATCAAGTGTTATTAATGATAAATATAAACTAAGCTGCCTACTTTCAGTTGTATCTTTAATTAATGCCTCAGTAATTGAAGGACAGAAAATAAACCAAATTTATAAAATTTCTAAAGATTTTTTAGAAATTATGATTAGTAAAAAAAAATGGTTAAATTTCTTTTGTATCTACTTATTTGATTTACTTAAATATATTGGATACGAATTAGATTATGTTAACAATAATAGATTGAAATATTTTGATACAGATACTTTAGAATTTAAAGAAAATTACTCAAACTATACTATTGATTTTCCTCATCATCTTTTTGTGAGTAATTCAAATATTACATTCGATTATAACTCTTTAAATAATTTTTTTAAAATTTTTGAAATTATTTTTATTAAAAATCATTTATCAAATTTAAATCATAAATTGCCAAATCAGTATATTTTATTTAAGAAAAATATAATCAGTTTTTTAGAAAAGAATGAACAAAATAATTGAATCTAACTTAGATACTATACTGAGTGAAAAGTATCTTTCTTATGCAATATCAACTATTGTTTCAAGGTCATTACCTGATGTAAGGGACGGATTAAAACCTGTTCATCGCAGAATAATTTATTCAATGTATCAACTAAAACTTTTCAAAAGTTCAAGTTATAAAAAATGTGCAAGAATTGTTGGTGATGTGATGGGTAAATTTCATCCGCATGGAGATCAAGCTATCTATGATAGTTTGGTAAGGATGGCTCAGGATTTTTCCACAAGAATTACATTGGTTGATGGTCAGGGCAACTTTGGAAATATCGATGGTGATAATCCTGCAGCAATGCGATACACTGAGGCAAGATTACAAGATTATACAAATTATTTTTTTGATGGTATCGAAGAAAATTCTGTAGATTTTAAAGATAATTACGATGGTCAAAATTTAGAACCAGTGGTTCTACCATCTCAGCTTCCTAATATTTTAATTAATGGAGCAATGGGAATAGCTGTAGGCATGGCCACAAACATCCCCCCCCATA
This sequence comes from uncultured Alphaproteobacteria bacterium, assembly GCA_902575815.1. Taxonomy (GTDB): domain Bacteria; phylum Pseudomonadota; class Alphaproteobacteria; order HIMB59; genus CACPNW01. The sequence goes on from CACGTA010000013.1 coordinate 9,922, forward strand.
ATATTGTTGAATTAATTGATGCATTAAAATTAATAATAAAAAAAGATAAAGCTTCACTAACTGAAATTTTAAAAATTATTAATGGACCAGATCTTCCCACAGGTGGTGAAATAATTTTAGATAGTAATGAAAAAAAGCAAATTTATAAGAGTGGCAAGGGGTCATTTAATATTAATGCTAAATACCAAATAGAAGAATTAAAAAATGGTTTGTATCAAATAATTATTACTGAAATTCCATATCAAGTTAATAAAGTTAAGATTATCGAACAACTTGCTAATAACATCAATAATAAAAAATTACCTTTGGACGATGTTATCGATGAGTCAGATGAAAATATTAGAATTGTCTTAAAACCAAAGACCAGAAATATTGATTCTGAAAAATTAATAAGCTTATGTTTTAAATTAACTGATCTATCAATTAAGTATTCTTGTAATTTTAATGTTTTAATTGATGGTATAGAGCCTAAACAAATTGGAATTATTGAAATACTATCTAATTTTTTAGAACATCGAAAAGTTACCATTAAAAGAAAATCAAAATTTAATATAGAAAAAATTAAAAAGAGACTAGAAATTCTTAAGGGTTATCAAATTGTCTTTATAAATTTAAATTCTATAATAAAAATAATAAGAACTAAGGATAATCCCAAAAAAGAATTAATAAAAAAATATAAATTATCTAATTTACAATGTGAGTCGATTTTAAGTATGCGTTTAGGATCTCTAAGAAAGATTGATGAAAAAAATATTAAAGATGAAATCCAAAAATTAAATGAAGAGTTAAAATATCTTAATAAATTAATAAAAGATAAAAAAACACTAGATAAATTTATAGTAAGTGAATTAGATCTTATAAAGAGTGATTTAGATACTGATATAAAAGAGAGAAAATCTTTAATTTCATCAGAGCAAAATAATGATATTGATATTAGTATTGATGAATTTAAAGAAATTGAAAAATTCACTGTTATCATTAATAAAGATTTTCAGCTCAAGAGAATTAAAGAGATAACTGATGAAAAGGAAATTGAAAAAATAAAAAAAGAAAATCTATTTTCAGTTAATTTAAATTCAAACCAAAAAATACTTTTGTTTGTTTCTTCTGGTAAAGTTTACACTATAGATCCAAATATTTTACCAGGTGGAAATAGTAATCCTAAATCATTTATATATTTTGTTGATAGTATGCCTAAAGATAAAATTGCTGGATTACTTTCATCAATCGATGAAGAACTCTTAATTGTATCCAAAAATGGTAAAGGATTTATTAGTAATACTCAAACTCTTGTAACAAACCAAAAGAAAGGTAAGCAATTATTTAATTTAAAAAATAATGATGTAGTTATTAAAGTATTAAATCTTTCAAAAAAACACATAGCTTGCGTTACAAAATTACAAAAAATGCTAATTTTTGAAATTGATGCTTTGCCAAAATTACAAAAGGGTGGAGGAGTTCAATTAATTAAAATTAAGAAGGATGATTTTTTATCAGATGTCACTCAGTTAACTACCGAAGATGGATTAGAATGGAGCACTGGTTCTAAAAATAGAAAGTTAGAAGATGTTGATTTTTGGATGGGAAAAAGGGCTCAGACAGGAAAAAAAGTCCCTAAATATTTTAATAAAAATCTTAAATTTGATTAATAAATACTTTTATTATTATTCAATAGGTTTAAAATTATTACATGAACAAACCTGATCTCAATACACAATCTGTTTTATCAATGAAAGGTGAGGGTTATTACTCTCAAAAGACTGTTGGGGCAAAAAATGCTATAGATAAAATGGAAGTATTAATTGAAGAAGCCTTTAAAAATATTCCTAAAGTTGACATACTTAGAATAGCTGATTTTGGTAGTGCTGATGGCGGTACAAGTCAAGAAATGTGGTTTAACATTATTAAAAAAATAAAAAAATCTGGAGATAATAGAGAAATTGAGATGTTGTATACTGATTTAGCATCTAATGACTTTTCAGTTTTATTTAGAATGATGCAAGGAATGCAAGGAAATGATAATTTTGCTTATCAGAATAAATTTGAAAATGTTTTTGTGCACGGATGTGGTACAGGTTTTCATAAACAATTGATGTCTAATAATAGTTTATCTTTAGGGTTTTCTGCGACTGCAATGCACTATGTTTCAGAAAGACCATGTTTGATAAATAACCATGTTCATATGGTAGGTTCAAATGAAGAAGAAAAAAAACAGTTTAAGAACCAAGCTCTAAAAGATTGGGAAACAATTTTATTAAATAGATCAAATGAATTAGTTCCAGGAGGAAGGTTTATTTGTATAAATTTTGGAATAGATGAAAAGGGTCGATATTTAGGTAACACTGGCGGTCATAACATGTTTAATAATTTTACTAAACATTGGAAAAATTTAGAGCAAAAAGGAATTATTACAAATGAAGAATTTGTTAACGCTACTTTTACTCAACATTATAGAACTGTTGAAGAATTTAAAAAACCTTTTGATGACCCTAACTCAGAAGTATCAAAATCTGGGTTAATTCTTAAAAAATGTGAAATAATGTTTACCGATTGTCCTTTTAAAATTCATTATAATAAAAATAAATCTACTATGTCATCAAGGGAATATGCTGAAACATTAATACCAACAATGAGAAGTTGGTCTGAAACTGTATTTAAAACAGCATTAGAAAAAAGAAATCCTAATGAGATAAATCAAATTGTCGATCAATTTTATAATTCTTATCTTGAGGAAGTAGCAGAAGATCCAACAGGTCATGCAATGGATTATATTCATATAGTAATGGATATAGAAAAAAAAATTAATTAAAAATATAAAGAAATATCTTCATGTACAGATTTACACGAAGCTAAATAAATAGCTTGCTCTTTATTCAGTTTGTCTTGTTTTCTTAATCCAAAAGTCTCTTTACCAGTTTCAGATAATTTAATTAAATCACTTAAGATAATTTTATTACCATTCAATCTCCAAATTTTTTCAAGATTGTATATTTTTTTCGCTTCATTAATTAAAGCTAATGCTTCTTCTTTCTTATTGTAATTTTTTTTCAATAATTTTCTTGCTTTTTTGATTGGTTTTGTAATTTCTGAAGTGTCACTGAAAGAATTAAATAATCTTTCAAAATTTTTTATTATTTCTTCAATTCCATCACTCTCTTCATTAACATTATTTAATAGCTCATTAAAATTAATTTCTAATTTTGAAAATTCTTCAGCATTTTGAAAAATTTTGATAAATTTTTGTAAATCATTAAATGAGTTATCTACTAATTTGTTATAACTAAGTTTCTTTTTCTTAAATTCATTTAATATTCCATTGAAATTATTATTTTCCTCTTTCCAATTTGATGGAATTGTCATTTTTATACTCTCAATTTCATTTTCTAATTCTAAAATTTCCTCTTCAAACTTCTGAATTTTATTTAGTTCAGTTTCAAGTCTAATTTCTTTTTTAATTTTTTCTATCTTGGACAATTTCTTATAAATATTTTTCTCAATATTTCTTACTTTTGTATGAAGTGGTTTATAATTAATTGAGTAATCGTTAAAATTTTTACGTGATAATTTTACTTCTTCTATCAAATTCTTTGAATCATTGATGTTATTAATCATATTAGTAAAATTTTTATTTTGTTTCTCTGGTAAAAAATCAATATTGGTAGTTATTAGGTCATTTGTAATTAATATTGATTCTGAAAAATTTTCTTCATATTTATTATAAGAATAATCTATTAAACATTCTTGAAGTTTAGGATTAATTGGAGGAGGAGAAACTTCTGATGAATAATAAGACCTAAGAGGTAAATAATTTACTAATTGTGGAAAATATCCAACTACTCCTAAACCAACTAGTTGAAGTACAATAAAGACGCTTGCACCTTTCCAAATTTCAGTCGTTTTTATTGATTTTGGTGCTACACCTCTTAGATAAAATAGTGAAAATCCGAATGGCGGAGTTAAAAATGAAGTTTGCATATTTACACCAATCATTACACCCAGCCAAACTGCAGTAACATTTGCTGATGTTTCAGCTAATAGTATTGGTGCAACTATAGGAACAACAACAATAGCAATTTCTATGAAATCTAAAAAAAAACCTAGTACAAAAATAACTGCCATTACAACTATAAATTGTGTCCAAAAACCTCCAGGAAGACTAGTAAGAAAATCCTTAACTATCTCTTCACCTCCAAAACCTCTAAACGCTGCTGTTAACATTGCAGCACCAATCAGAATTATAAAAACCATTGAAGTAGTTAAACTTGTTTCAATCATTACGTTTTTTAAAACATTATTTATTTTAAATGTCCTCCAAAAACTCCAAACAACACCAACAAGTAAAAATATAACTGCAAATATTGCAATTACTAAAGCCACCACTTCTGATGTTGATGAAATATTTTTAACATTAAGTTGAAAATTTATTACAATAAAAGTTATTACTATTAATGAAATTATAGTTAATAAAGCTGGTGTATATTTGTTTTTTTTATCATACAATCTATAACCACCCATCACACCTGCACCTACAGCACCTATGGCACCTGCTTGATTTACTGTTGCTATACCTAGTAATATTGAACCTAATACTACAAAAATTAATGCTAATGGCGGGACAAGCGATAGAAAAACTCTCCTAAAGAAATTTCTGTCATAATTTCCTTCATATTCTACTGGAGGTACTGCTTCTTTTTTAAATATTCCAATCAGTAAAACATACAACATGTATAGACCAACAAGAACTAAACCAGGTAAGAAAGCTCCTAAAAACATATTCCCAGCACTGACTGAATCTACACTAAATTGACTTGGTATATTTGTAGAACCAGTTACGTTTTTATAATTTTCTATTCTCATATTATCTGCTGCATCTGAAGCAGATGCTAATTGATCTGACAAAATAATAAGGACAATTGAAGGTGGAATTATTTGACCAAGTGTTCCAGAAGAACAAACAATTCCAGACGCAAGTGATTTATTATAATTATTTTTCATCATTGCTGGTAAAGAAATTAAACCCATCGCAACTACCGTAGCCCCTACAATGCCTGTCGTAGCAGCTAATAATGCACCAACAAATATTACAGAAATACCTAATCCCCCCGGAATAGGTCCAAATAATTGCCCCATACTTATTAATAGATCTTCTGCAATTTTTGATTTTTCAAGCATTATTCCCATAAAAATAAAAAGAGGTATTGCTATCAATGTATCTCTTTCTACTTCCCAATATACTCCTCGGAAATTTGTTATTCCTGCATTAAGCCATTGAAAAGGACCATCAGATATAAAATATTCGTTTGGATTACCTTCAATTAAATATCCTGTTAAACCAGCTAAAAATATTGATATAATAGCTGAACCAGGAAGAGCAAAAGCTAATGGATATCCAGAAGCAAGTGCAAATGCCATTAAAAATATTAATAAAAAAAGAAAAAATAATTCCATTATTAATTCTTTCTAATTACTTCTAAACTTCTTAATGAATAAATTATAAATTGTATCAGCATTGTAAGAGCAAATATTATTAAAAAACCCGCCATTAAATATTTGATATTCATTCCTTGGGTACTTTGAGATGTTTCAAAATTCATTATTGGTTGATTTAAAACACATTGTTTACAATACATCCCAAGAAAGAATACAGTTAAGCAAAGTGGAATACCCAGTAATAAACTTCCAAAAAGATTTACTCTTGCCTTATTTTTTTCACTAAAATTAGTATACAAAACATCAACTCTAACGTGGCCATCTTTAATTAAAGTATAATAACTTCCAAATAAAAATAAACTTCCATACCAAAATCTCACAAGATCGCTCATTAAAGTTTGTTCATATGAAAAAACAAATCTTAAAATAACAATTTGAAATTCTGCAATTACCACAAGAAATGCTAACCAGTAGAAATTGAGAGCTCTGAAGTAATATGCAAAAATTAATGATACAAATAATAGAGGAAAATGAACATATGGGGCTCGAAAAGAATTATTTGAAAATTTTATGTTCCAACTTTTTCCAATCATTTGTTCAAGGAAACCTTCAATTATTAGAAAAGAAATTATGGCGTCTATTATTCCTATTATTAATACTGACCAAAAACCAAATCTAATTATAAAATCATTCAATCTTTCAAGGTTATTGGCTAGAGTCAGATTATCTAATTTTTGGTTATAATAAATAAATATTAATGGAAAAATAATTGCCGATACATAAAGAAAAAATTGAATCGATGAATATATATTTGCTGAATTATATATTGTAAACGCTCCAGGCCAATCACCTGCGAAAGTTAAATAGTTATTAATTAAAAATGCAAATACTATTAAGATTAAACAAATTGAAAAAAATTTAGAAATATTTGAGATATTCATAAAAATAAGTGGGGAGTAAACTCCCCACATGATTTAAAATTTAACCTTCAAGTACTCTATTTCTTTGAGTAAAGAAAGCTGAGTCAGCTTTTTCTAACCAACCACTTATTTCACTTCTTGATTTTCTAAAGCTTGCAAGAATTCTGCCAGTTAATTCATTACCTTCAGCAAGTTCTTCATACAGTTGTTCTGCTGCTTCACCCATTGCATCGATAACATCTTCGTTGAATTCTCTTAGCTCAACACCATGATCATTAACAAGTCTCTGCAATGCAGCTCCATTATTTGCATTATATTCAGTCAACATTCTTTCGTTTTGAACTGTTGAAGCATGCTCAATAATCATTTGATCTGTTTTGCTTAAACTTGTTAACCAAGATTTATTACAACCTAGTGTTATTAATGTTCCTGGTTCATGACATCCAGGCCAGTAATAATACTTTGCGGCTTCATAGAATCTTGATCTTTCATCATTCCATGGTCCTACCCATTCTGTTGCATCGATTGTTCCATTGATCAAGTTTTCATATATTTGTCCACCAGGCACACCTACAACAGATAAACCAAGTTTAGACATCATCATTCCTCCTAATCCAGGAATTCTCATTTTAAGACCTTTGAAATCATCTGGAGAATTAATTTCTTTATTAAACCATCCACCCATTTGAACACCTGAGTTTCCAGCCATAAAGTTTTTCAAACCAAATTCATCACCTAGTTCATCCCAAAGTTCCTGTCCGCCACCATGTCGTATCCATCCGTTGATTTCAGTTGCTATCATTCCAAAAGGAACTGCTGCAAAGAATCCCCAACCTGGATGTTGTCCAACCCAATAGTAGTCAGCACTATTATACATTTGGGCATTTCCAGATGTAACTTCTGTAAATACATCTAATGGTCCTACTCTTTCTCCACCAGCAAAGTGATTTACAACAATACGACCATCACTTAAGTCTGATATTCTTTGAGAAACAGCTTCTGCGCCTGTACCTAATCCAGGATAGCCTCTACCCCAAGTAGCAACGCAGTTGACTTCTATTCTATCAGCTGCAATAGCTGGAGCAGGGAAAGATGAAACGGCTGTTGCAGCTGCTGCACCAATTCCTGCCTTTTTAAGGAAGTCACGTCTTTTAAAGTTTTTTTTCATATGTCCTCCCAAGATTATATGAATAAATTAATTAATTTATTAATAGAATTATACAAAAATAGAAAATCTATCAATTTCAAATCCTATAAATAATAAGAAAATTATTAAAAACTAGAAATTCCTGTCTGATTTTTCCCTAAAATCAGTGAATGAATATCTTCTGCACCCTCGTAAGTTTTAACAGTTTCTAAGTTAACCAAATGTCTCATGATATGATATTCTTCTAATAGGCCATTTGCACCAAGCATATCACGTGCATTTCTAATTATATCTAGAGATTTTTTACAGTTATTTTTTTTTAAAATACTAATTGCATTAATGATATCTTTTCCTTCATCTAGAGCTTTAGAACTTAGAAGACATGATGCTAATCCTAAATTTATCTCTATTTGCATCTCAGATAATTTTTTTTGAATTAATTGATTTGATGCTAAAGTTTTTTTAAACATAATTCTATTTTCTACGTAGTCTTTTGCAATTAACCAACATTCGGATGCTGAACCTAATACACCCCAGCTAATTCCAAATCTTGCTTTATTGAGACAACTAAAAACTGATTTCCATCCTTCGGTATTTTTCAAACACAAATTATTTGGAACAAAAACATTATTTAAAATTATTTGACCAGTTGGACTAATTTTTAAGCTTGTTTTATTTTCTATTATTGAAGTATTTAATCCTTCAGTATTTTTATTTATTATAAAACCTTTTATACTTTTATGATCTTTGTTTTCTTCAATAGCCCAAATAATAAATATGTCAGCAATTGGAGCATTCGTAATCCAGTTTTTAGATCCATTTATAATATATCCATCTTTAGTTTTTTTAAATGAAGTTTTCATTGAAGTAGGATCAGAGCCAGCTTCACTTTCTGTCAAACCAAAGCAACCAATTTTTTCTCCTTTAATTAATGAAGGAAGGTATTTATCTTTTTGTTCTTGCGATCCAAATTCATTAATTGGATGTATAACCAGCGACGATTGAACAGATATTGAAGATCTATAGCTGCTATCTATTTTTTCAAATTCATATGCTACAAGTCCATACGCTAAATTTGATGTACCAGAACCACCATGTGTTTTAACTGTTTGTCCCAAAACTCCAAGTGATCCAAATTTTGGATAGAGGTCTTGATCAAATTCATTTTTTCTGTTTCTTTCAACCACTGTAGGTTTAAGTTCATTATTACAAAAATCCCTGACATTTTTCTGAATATTACTTTCTTCTTCATTTAAATGACTTTGAATATAAAATGGATCAAACCAATTATTTTCTTTCATACAATATTAGCCAATATCATCATTTTAATGTAAATAACCACAAAAATTATTATGCAAAATAAGAATATATACATTGCCTCAGACCATGCTGGATTTGATCTCAAAACTAAATTGTTAAAGAATTTTCCGAAAATTAATGATTTAGGAACAAAGACAGATGAGAGTGTTGACTATCCTGATTTTGCACACAAATTAACTAGAGAGGTTCTTAAGAATAAGAAAAACGTTGGTATTCTAATCTGTGGAACTGGTGTTGGTATGAGTATTGCAGCTAATAGAAAAAAAGGAATTAGGGCTGGTCTTGCTAATAATTCAAAAATAGCAAGATTGATAAGAAAGCACAATGATGCTAATGTACTTGTTTTACCAGGTAGATTTATAAATACTAGCGAGGCAAAAAAAAGTGTTCAGGCTTTTCTTTCTACAAAGTTTGAGTCAGGACGACATAAAAGAAGGATTAAAAAATTATGATTTCAGATTTGTTTACTAAAGGAATTAAAGAAGCAGACCCAGAGGTTTATGGAACACTAAGCCGTGAATTAGAAAGACAACAAAACCAAATAGAGTTGATAGCATCTGAAAATATTGCTTCAAGATCAATTTTAAATGCTCAAGGTTCTGTTATGACCAATAAATATGCAGAAGGGTATCCTGGTAAACGATATTATGGAGGATGTGAATTCGTAGATCAAGCCGAAGAGATTGCTTTAGAAAGAGTTAAAAAACTTTTTAATTGTAAATTTGCAAATTTACAACCGCATAGTGGAGCACAGGCAAACCAAGCAGTTTTTCTAGCTTTACTTCAACCACATGATACTATTTTAGGTATGTCTCTTGCATCAGGTGGTCACCTAACTCATGGAGCAAAACCTAATCTATCTGGTAAATGGTTCAATGCTGTTCAATACGGTGTAAAAAAAGATGGTAATGATAAAGATTTAATTGATTATGATGAAGTTGAAGCTTTAGCTTTAGAGCATAAACCAAAAATGATAATAGCGGGAGCTTCCGCTTATCCTAGAACAATAGATTGGAAAAAATTTAGAGAAATAGCTGATAAAGTAGGAGCATATTTTTTAGTTGATATGGCTCACTACTCCGGTTTGGTGGCTGGTAAACAATATCCAAATCCGATTGAGCATGCCCATGTAGTAACTTCAACAACTCACAAAACTCTAAGAGGTGCAAGAAGTGCAATGATTTTAACTAATCATGAAGATTTATATAAAAAAATTAATTCTGCTGTTTTCCCTGGTTTACAAGGTGGTCCACTAATGCATGTAATTGCGGCTAGAGCTGTTTGCTTTGGTGAAGCACTTAAACCTGAATTCGAAGAATACATTAAAAATGTAATTGCTAGTGCTAAAGTTATGGCAAAAACTTTAGTTGATAGAGGATTTAGAATTGTTACAGGAGGCACAGATTCACATATAGTTTGGTTGGACTTGACACCAAAAGGTTTAACTGGCGATAAAGCTGAAAAAATTTTAGAAGAAGTTGGATTGGCATGTAATAAAAATGCAATTCCTTATGACCCTAATCCACCAAAAATAACTAGTGGACTTAGATTTGGAACTGCCGCTGCTACGACAAGAGGTTTTAATCAGAAAGACTTTGAACAGGTTGGAAATATGATTGCTGATATTTTGGATAGTCTTTTACTTGAAGAAAATGAAAGAAGTGAAGTTTTTAATAAAACAAGAAAAGATGTAATTGAACTTTGCAAAAAATATCCAATTTATAGTGAGGCATTTTAAATGAGATGCCCCTTCTGTAGTAATGAAGATACACAAGTAAAAGACTCAAGACCTACAGAAGATAATACAGCAATAAGAAGAAGAAGAGTTTGCGATGCATGCGGTTCTAGATTTACAACTTTTGAGAGAATTCAGCTAAGAGATTTGGTCGTAATGAAAAGTAACGGTCAAAAAGAAAATTTTGATAGAGATAAAATGTATAGATCTCTCTCTTTAGCTTTAAGAAAAAGAAATGTTGATAATGAAAAAATTGAAAAAATTGTTAATGCTATTGTAAGGAAATTAGAAAACTCAGGTGAAACTGATATAAAATCTAATATTATAGGCCAGTACATTATGGAAGCTTTAATGCATTTAGATCAGGTAGCATACGTCAGATTTGCATCTGTTTACAAAAATTTTAGAGAAGCAAAAGATTTTGAAGATTTCTTAGGTAATTTAGAAGATAAATAATTTTTAGTGTCTCAACAAAATGTAAAGATGATTAATTTAGCGCATGATATTGCTAAAAAAAAATTTGGAAAAACTTTCCCTAATCCCACAGTGGGCTGTGTAATTGCAAAAAATTCAAAAATAATTTCTAAAGCTGTAACGAATAAATCTGGAAGACCTCACGCTGAAGAAATAGCTTTGGCTAAAGCTGGTCATAAAGCTAAAGGAGCTTCAATGTATGTTACTTTAGAACCATGTTTTCATAGTTCAAAAGATGGATCATGCACAGATCAAATTTTAAGATCTGGAATTAAAGAAATATTTATATCTGCAGCTGATCCAGATGTTAGAACTAACTACAAAAGTATTAAAAAGTTAAAAAAAAATAATGTAATTGTAAATGTAGGTTTAGAAAAAAATAAAACATATAATTTAAATAAATTTTTTTTTAAAAGTGTTTTAAAGAAAAAACCATTTACAAAAGTCAAAATTGCAACTTCCAAAGATGAAAAAATTGCATGGAATGATTATAAAAGTAAATGGATATCTAATAAATCAAGTAGAGAATATGCGCATAAGTTAAGATCAATGAGTCAAGCTATTTTAACAACTTCAAAAACTATATTAAAAGATGATCCAAGATTAACTATAAGATTAAAAAAAACTTTAGAGCAACATATTCCAATTATAATAATTGATAATAATCTAAAAATACCAATGAAATCAAAAATATTAAAAGATATATCTAAAAAAAGAATTATTATCTTTACTTCTAAAAAAAATAAAAAATCTGAAAATTTAATTAAAT
>CACGTA010000014.1 GCA_902575815.1 uncultured Alphaproteobacteria bacterium
TATTTTTATCTATTAATTTTTTCGCTTCATCTATAACTAAATATTCTAAGTTTCCACCACCTATAGTTCCAAAGATAGTATCAGTTGAAATTAATATAATGTCATCTAAACTATTGGGCGATGATCCTTTAACTTCAATAATTTTAGCTTTAACTATTTTACTGTTAAAACTTATATTTTTACTTAACTTTTTAAGATACATATTAGTGCAAACTTTTTAATATATTTTCAGCAGTAGCAGGTGCAATTAAATTTTCAGAATTTTTTTCTTTATTAGCATTACATACTGCGTCCTTTAGTGCGATAAAACTTGAAATTGCTAGCATAAATGGTGGCTCTCCAACAGCTTTAGAGCGATTAATAACCTTTTCTTTATTAAAACCACGATCATATATTTCAACATTAAATTTAAATGGTGTTTCACCAGCAGTAGGTATTTTGTAAGTAGAAGGACTATGAGTTGTTAGAACTCCATTTGATTTCCAAGATACTTCTTCAGTTGTGAGCCAACCCAATCCTTGAATATAGCCACCCTCAATTTGCCCTTTATCAATTCTCTTATTTATAGAATTGCCAACATCATGAATTATATCTACTTGAAGTATTTTATTTTCACCAGTTAATTTATCAATGATTACTTCTGTTACTGCTGCGCCATAAGTAAAATACAAGAACGGCCTTCCTTGAAGTGTTTTTGTATTCACATTAATTTTGTCAGTTTTATAGAAACCTGAAGATGACAATGGAATTCTATTTAAGTAAGCAGTATTAATCAATTCTTTAAAAGATATTTTTCTTTTATCAAAATAAACAAAATTATTTTCATATTTTATTTTGCTATTTGTTTTAAAATAATCATAGATAAATTCATTTAGACCTGATTTGATATTATTTATAGCATTAACAATTGCTGCTCCATTTATATCAGTTGTAGCTGATGCTGCACTTGCTGATGTGTTAGGCACTTTTTCTGTATCCGTTGAAGAGATTTTTATATTTTCGTAATTAAGGCCAAATTCATTTGAAGCCACTAAAGCAAGTTTCGTCATTAATCCTTGACCCATTTCAATTCCTCCATGATTTAAATGAATGGATCCATCAGTGTAGATATGAACTAAGGCACCACCTTGGTTTAAATGAGTAGTTGTAAATGATATTCCAAACTTTACAGGTGTTATTGCTATTCCTTTTTTTAGAACTTTATTTTTTTTATTAAAATTATTAATTTCTGCTTTTCTTTTTTTGTAATTAGATTTCTTAATTAGTTTATTAAAAATATCTTCAATCACATTGTCAGTAATTTTCATCCCATAATGAGTAGTATTTTTAATTTTATCTTTATAAAAATTAATTTTTCTTATTTCACTTGCTTCTAGTTTTAATTTTTGAGAAATATTTTCAATTATATTCTCAATACAAAACATTCCTTGAGGCCCTCCAAATCCGCGAAAAGCAGTATTAGAAACAGTATTTGTTTTACATCTATACGAATTAATTTCTATATTTGGTATGTAGTATGCATTATCGATATGATAAATGGCTCTATCATTTATAGCTCCTGATAAATCTGGAGAGACACCACATCTCGAAGCCATCATTAATTTTAGAGCAAGTATTTCACCATCATTATTAAAACCTACTTCATAATCAAATAAAAAATCATGCCTCTTTCCAGTCATGATCATATCATCGTCTCTATCGACTCTTAGTTTTACAGGTTTAGATAACTTTTTTGCTGCAATGCTTGTAATGGCTGCAAATAAAAAAGATTGTGTTTCTTTTCCACCAAAACCACCACCAATTCTTCTTACTATCACATGGATACTATTGTAATTTTGTTTTAGTACCTTACCAATAATTTGCTGCGTTTCTGATGGATGTTGTGTTGAAGAATATACTAAAAAATTATTATCTTCTTGAGGAATAGTCATTGCAATTTGACCTTCTAAATAGAAATGGTCTTGCCCCCCTGAATACAATTTACCTTTTAAAAAGTTGTCAGATTTTTTAAATCCATCTTTTATATTTCCTCTAGTTAGATACTTCGGTTTTAATACAAATGATTTTTTCTTTAATGCTTCTTCAATTGAAACGATTGGTTTAGATATTTTTAAGTCTATTTTTACTTTTAATGCAGCCTTTTTTGCTAAATTATTAGTTTTTGCTATAACTGCAAAAATTGGTTGCCCATAGTATTCTATATTTTTTGAAGTAAATATTTTATCCCCTTTAAATATGGGCCCTACATCATTTATGCCTTCAATATCTTTTTCAGTTATAATGTCTACTACACCTTCTGAAGATAAAACATCTTTATAATCAATTTTTTTTATCAATCCTTTACTACAATTACTGTATCCAATTACTGCGTGAAGTAAATTTTTAGGTTCTGATATATCATCAGTATAAGTTGCTTTTCCAGTAACATGTTTTACTGCACTTTCATGTTCAATATTTTTTGTAAATATTTTATCCATCAATATAAAGTTGATTTAATTTTATTATTTTCATTTAAAAATCTCTCTAAAAGGTTTTGACTAATTTTAGTTCTATAATTTTTTGACGCTCTCATATCATCTATTGGATCAAATTCTTTTTTTATAATTTTCTTTGCTTCATTAATATTTTCTTCACTAAATATTTTATTTAATAAAAATTTTTGAGCTTTTTTAGCTATTTTTGGAGTTTCTGCTAAACCTCCACAAACAATTTTTATTTCTTTAATAATATTTTTTTCAATTCTAGCATTTATAGCCATGAAAACAGAGCTTATATCATCATCAATTCTTTTTGAAATTTTATAACATTTAAGAATATTTTTTTTATAGATGGGTATTATAATTTCTTTAATTATTTCATTAGGCTTCAATTTTGTTTTTCGATAACTTAGAAAATAATTATCCAATAATAAAGTTTTTTTAACTTTTCCTTGAATAATAATTTTACTATTGAGTGCAATTAATACAGGCAAACTATCACCTATTGGAGATGCGCTTCCAATGTTACCTCCAAGAGATGCAGTATTTCTTATTTGCTCAGATCCATATCGTTCAAACATTTTAGCAAATGTTGGATAAATATTTTCTAAAATTGGTAAAATATCATTTATGGGAGTAGCAGATCCAATGTGTAAATTGTTGTTTTTATTTTTAATATAATTTAAATCTTTATTTGAGCCTAAATAAAAAATATTTTTTAAATCTTTTCTTTTTTTTGTTACTTCAAGAGCTAGATCTGTACCCCCAACTAGTAAATGTCCACTACTAATCTTTTGATAGTCTTTTATTAGAGAATTTAAATCATAATGGATGAAAAACTTAGAACCATTTTTTTTAATAACAGTATCAGTTTTCTTAATTGATTTTAATAATCTAATAACTTTACTCTTTGAAAACTTATCACTTTTATAACTATACATATTCTTAATTGCATTTTTAATTGGAAGATAACCTGTACATCTACATAAATTTCCAGAAAGAAATTTATCAATGTTTTCTTCTGTTGGTTTTATTTTATTTTCATACATATTGTACATTGACATGATAATACCTGGTGTACAAAAACCACATTGAGATCCGTCACTATCAATCATTGATTGTTGAACAGGATGAAGTTTATTTTTTTGTATATGCTCAACTGTTATTAATTGCTTACCATGCAGAGAATACAAAAAAGTAATACAAGTATTTATACTTTTATAAGAAATTTTATTTTCTTTTAATTCTCCTACAACTGCAGTACATGCTCCACAATCACCAGATGCACAACCTTCTTTTGTTCCAGTTAGCTCATGATTATGACGAAGATAATTCAGTACTGTTGTATTTGTGTCTAAATCTTTGATAGATATTTTTTCTTCATTAAGAAGAAAATCGATATGCGCTGTAGACACTAGCTTCCTCTATATGTTGAATAACTCCACGGGGTAATAAGAAGAGGAACATGGTAGTGCTCTTCTTTGTTAATTCCAAATCTAATTATTACGTCATCAAGAAAGAATGGTTCATGAAGATTTGTAAATTCCTTAAAATAACTCCCGCAAAGAAATAATAACTCATATTTTCCAAGAATAAAATTCTCTTTACCTAATATAGGTTCATCACACCTACCATCTTCATTGAGAGTGAAATTTAAAATTTTAAATTTATTTTCACCATCAATTTTGAAAAGAGACCCTTTTATACCAGAACCAGGCTTACCATTATAGGTATCCAAAACATGAGTAGTTAAATATCCTTTAGACATAATACTTATTCGTTTATACAGTATTTAATTAAATATTAAATCAAGCATTTTTATGAAAGACGACAGAAATTATATAGGTTACGGAAATAATGACTCTAACTTTTATTGGCCTAATAAATCAAAACTCGCTCTTCAATTTGTTCTAAATTATGAGGAAGGTGCTGAGAATTCAATAATGAATGGTGATCAAGGATCAGAAACTTTTTTATCAGAAATAATTAATGCAAAGCAAATAATAGGTGCCAGAAATATGAATATGGAATCAATTTATGAATATGGCTCAAGAAGAGGTTTTTGGAGAATACATAATGAGTTTGAAAAAAGAAAATTACCTTTAACAATATTTGGTGTTGGTATGGCTTTAGAAAAAAATCCTGATGTTTGTGAACAAATAATTAAATCAAAGTATGAAGTAGCTAGCCATGGTTATAGATGGATAGACTATCAAAATATAACTGAGGAGGTTGAAAAAGAACATACTATAAAATGTAACAACATTATTAAAGATATTTTTGGATATTTTCCTTCTGGTTGGTATACTGGTAGAACAAGTCCAAATACAAGAAATATAATTATAGATAATACAAATATTATATACGATAGTGACTCATATGCTGATGATTTACCCTACTGGATAAAAGTAAAAAATAAAAAACATCTTATTATTCCATACACTTTAGATAATAATGATATGAGATTCTCTACCTTACAAGGTTTTAACACAGGTGAAGATTTTTATAATTACTTAAAAAACTCATTTGATACATTATACAGAGAAGCAAATGAGTTCAATAAACCTAAAATGATGAGTGTAGGTTTACATTGTCGATTAATAGCTAGGCCAGGAAGATTTATGTCTTTGGTAAAATTTTTGAATTATATTTCTGGTTATGATGACATTTGGATTTGTAAAAGAGAGGAAATTGCCAATCATTGGTACGAAAATTTTAGTGATGAAAATTAAAGATATAAATAACTATAATTCTAAAAAGTTTATTGATTCTTTTAAAAATATTTATGAAGAATCTAAATTTATAACAGAACATGCTGATAAAAAGCGACCATTTAAAAATAAAAAAGAAATGATATTAGTTTTTTTAGAATTATTTGATAACTTAGATGAAGAAACTAAAATAAACATAATTAAAAAACATCCTGATCTAGCTGATAAAATAAAAATAAATCAAGGTTTGTCTGAATTATCTGATGAAGAACAAACTAGATCTGGATTAAAAGATTGTTCAGAAGAAGAATTTAACTTATTTAATGACTTAAATTCAAGATTTAAAAATAAATTTAATATTCCATTTATTTTTGCAGTTAGAAATAAAAATAAAAATGAAATTATAACAGAGTTTAAAAGTAGATTAGATAATAATGATTTAAGCTTAGAAATAAAAGCTTCAATATCGCAAGTAAAAGAAATTGCTAAATTAAGATTAACAGAATTAATTAATGAATAAGAAATACATTCAAAAAAATTATATAAACTTATGTAGTAAAGTTTTAGGTACAAAAATTCATAGTTTTTCTGATCAGTTTTTTGGATCAGCATCCAGATTGATTAAAGATGAACAGCCAATTTTTAAAGAAGGGGTATATGATAAAAATGGGAAGTGGATGGATGGATGGGAAACAAGAAGAAAAAGAATTAAAGGAAATGATGATGTTACCATTAAATTAGGTCTTCCTGGCAAAATTAATTTTGCTGAAATAGACACAAGCTATTTTAATGGTAACCAACCTGAATACGCAAGCATTGATGCTTGTTATTTTGAAAATAATAAATTTAATTGGGTAAACATTTTGTCAAAAATAAAACTTAAACCAAATTATCTTCATGGTTTTAAAACTAAACAGAATAAAAAAGTTTTTAATTTTGTAAGATTGAATATCTATCCAGATGGAGGTGTTGCAAGATTAAAATTATTAGGAAATTTAGATGTATCAAAATTAAAATTTCCAAATAAAAAATTTGATTTACTTAGTGTTCTTAATGGATCAAAAATTGTGGCATGTAGTGATGAGCATTTTGGAAGGGCAGAAAATTTATTACTTCCATTTAAATCTAAAAATATGGGCAATGGTTGGGAAACTAAAAGAAGAAGAGGATCAGGATATGATTGGGTTATAATTAAACTTGGAAAACCTGGTTTAATTGAAAAGTTTAATATTGAAACTCATTATTTTAAAGGTAATTATCCGTCTCATTGCTCAATACAAGGTCTTTTTTCAATAAAAAATATAAACGTAAACAAATTAATAAATGAAAGCAAAAATTGGGAATATTTAATAAAAAATAAAAGTCTTAAACCTAATTCATCATTAAAAATTAATTCAACTAAACACATTAATAAAATAAATTATTTGAAGTTAAATATTTATCCTGACGGCGGCATTTCACGGATTAGAGCGATTGGAAAGTTTTTGTGAAATATAAGATAAAGAATATTAGTAAAGAAAATTTTAAAAACTACGGTGATTTAATTACAACATCTAACAAAGAATATGAAAGGATTAATAAAAATACAACTGATAGTTTTTTTGATTTAGCAAATATTCAAATAATTGGTGATGACAAAAGATCTAGATTAAATATTTTCCAAGCAAAGAAAAGAAATTTTCCATTAAAAATTAACATGTTAGAAAATCACCCCTACAGTTCTCAAGTATTTCTTCCTTTTAATGCTACCGGGTTTTTAGTTTTAGTCGCTCCAATAGGTGACAAACCTAAAATTGATTTAATTGAAATATTCAAAGTAAGTGGTGGCGATGGTATAAATTTTAATCCCAAAGTATGGCATTTTCCTTTAATATCTCTTGAGAATGAAAAATATATTACAATTGATAAAAAAGATGCTGATAATAATATTGAGATTTATAATTTCGAACAATCAGAAATATTTGAATTAAAATATGAGTGATACAATATTAAATATAGAAAATATTACAAAATCTTTTCCAAGAGTAGTTGCAAACAAAAAGGTTACTTTTGATATTAAAAAAAATGCAGTTCATGCAATTTTAGGAGAAAATGGAGCAGGGAAATCTACTTTGGTAAAAATTCTATATGGC
Source organism: uncultured Alphaproteobacteria bacterium (assembly GCA_902575815.1). Lineage (GTDB taxonomy): Bacteria > Pseudomonadota > Alphaproteobacteria > HIMB59 > CACPNW01. Next base: position 7,321 of record CACGTA010000014.1, read on the forward strand.
CTCTTAGAACCAGATGAAGGAAATATTAAATTAAATAATAAGGATTTTAAAGTTAATTCCCCAGCAGAAGCAAGGAAACAAGGAATAGGAATGGTATTTCAGCATTTTTCTTTATTTGATTCTTTATCAGTAAAAGAAAATTTAATTTTAGGAATTGATGAAAAGATGTCTTATTCAGATTTAGAAGATAAGCTAGAAAATATAAGCTCAAGATATAATCTTCCCTTAGATTTAGATGCTCCAATTACTGCTTTATCAGCTGGAGAAAAACAACGTGTAGAAATTGTAAGAATTTTATTACAAGACCCTCAGATACTTATTATGGATGAACCAACTTCAGTCTTAACACCACAAGAAGTTGAAAGTTTGTTTGTAACATTAAATGCACTCGTCAAAGAAGGTCGTACCATATTATATATCACTCATAAACTTGAAGAAGTAATATCAATATGTGATACAGTTACAATAATGAGAAGTGGTGAAATTATAGACACTTCAAGCACTTCTAATCAAACAGCAAAAACACTGGCTACAAATATGCTAGGACAAAAATTAGATGATTTAAAAACTAATTATGGGCATATAAAAGATGAAGTTAACTTTGAAGTAAAAAATATTTCATGTGATTTTAATGATCCATTTTTAACAGACCTTAAAAATATTTCTTTTCAAGTTAGAGTAGGTGAAATTTATGGCATCGCTGGTGTTGCTGGTAATGGACAATCAGAATTAATGGACATTTTAACAGGGGAAAATATAAATATTAAATCTGGATCAATTACTTTTGATAGTAAAAAAATCGAAAAGTATGGACCACAAAAAAGAAGAGATTTATCTATTTCTTTTGTTCCCGAGAATAGACTGGGTCATAGTGCAGTACCTGAGTTAAGTTTGTCTGAAAATATTCTTTTAAGTCAATTTCCAAAAAATAATTTTATTAAAAATGGTATAATATTGAAAAATAACGTTGATGATTTTGCCAATAATGTAATTAATGAATTTAATGTTATTACTCCTGGAAATGACGCCAAAGCATCAAGTTTATCTGGAGGAAATTTACAAAAATACGTTATTGGTAGAGAAATATCATCTAAGCCAAAAATATTAATTATTTCACATCCAACTTGGGGTATAGATGCCGGTGCTGAGCATTCTATTAGAGAGTCTCTGATAGAATTATCTCAAAATGGCACATCAATAATTGTTATTTCTCAAGATTTAGATGAATTGATAGAAATTACTCATAAAATATCTGTTATTTATGATGGAAAATTATCCAAGCCTTTTAGAACTAATGAAGTAGAAATAGAAAAATTAGGATTATTGATGGGTGGAAAAAATGAATAGTTTATTTCCCTCTATAGTTTCTCGCTCACAGAGTTCGGGTCTAATGAATTTTTTTGTTCCCATAATATCTATTGTTTTAACCTTAATCACAGGTTCAATTATTTTTATTCTTCTTGGTTTTGATCCAGTTTATGCATTGTATACGTTTTTTATTTCACCTATTTCTTCAACCTACGGTATTTCTGAATTGTTTGTAAAAGCAACACCTTTAGCCTTAATTGCAATTGGTCTCTCATATTGTTTTAAAAATAATATTTATAATATTGGAGCTGAAGGGCAACTTACAATGGGAGCAATTTTTGGTGGAGGTATTGGAATATTATTTCATGATACAAATGCTTTTTGGTTATTGCCTTTAATGATTTTTGCTGGAGCAATTGGAGGAGCATTGTGGGGTTTAATACCAGCTATTTTAAAAACAAAATTTAATACAAATGAAATTTTAACAAGCTTAATGTTAGTTTATGTTGCTTTATTTATTTTAGATTATTTAGTAGTGGGACCTTGGAAAGATCCATTTGGTTATAGTTTTCCTAAATCAAGACCATTTAGTGAATCTGGAAGAATGCCACTATTATTTGATGGTTTAAGGGTGCACTTTGGATTAATTATAACGCTATTTTTAATTTTCGTATCTTGGTTTATATTTTCAAAAACTATTTTTGGCTTTCAATTAAAAGTATCTGGTTATAGCCCCAAAGCTGCAAGATATGCTGGTTTTAATCAAACAACTCTAGTTTTTTTTGCTTTTGCAATTTGTGGTGCTTTTGCAGGTATTGCAGGTTTAGCCGAAGTATCTGGTCCAATTGGATTATTATATAGAGATATTTCTCCAAATTATGGATTTACTGCAATTATTGTTGCTTTCTTAGGTAGACTTCATCCAATTGGTATTATTTTTGCTTCTTTAGTTATCGCTCTTACTTATCTTGGTGCTGAAGACGCACAATTGTTTTTACAAATACCTTCAGCAGTAGGTTTTATATTTCAGGGTTTGGTTTTATTTTATTTATTAGGTGCAGAATTATTAATTAACTATAAATTAACTTACAAAAAATTATTATGAATTTAGATTTAATACTTGGAATATTACAAATTGTTTTAATTGCAACAACACCTCTTGTTTTTGCTGGTATAGGTGAGTTAGTTACAGAAAAATCTGGAGTATTAAATTTAGGTGTAGAAGGAATGATGTTGGTAGGAGCAGTATCCGCTTTTATTATCTTAGTAATTACTGGAAGTTATTTTATAGCTTTTTTTGTTTCTATATTATCTGGAATTATAATGTCTGGTTTATTTGCTTTTCTAGTTCTATTTTTAATGTCAAATCAAATTGCTACGGGATTAGCATTAACTATTTTTGGAATAGGTCTTAGTTCTATGCTTGGCAAACAATATATTGGAACACCAATTGATGGACTCTCACCATGGTTTTTTGTTATATTTTCTTTCTTAATTGTTTTTTTGGTCAGTTATTTTTTTTATAAAACTAAAGCTGGTTTGATTTTAAGAGCAGTAGGGGAATCTCATAATTCTGCACATGCTTTAGGATATAGCGTTATTAAAATTAGATTTTTATCAATTTTATTTGGAGGTTCTATGTGTGCTCTTGCAGGATCATATATTTCAATTTGTTATGCTCCTATGTGGCAAGAAGGTATGACAGCTGGACGTGGATGGATAGCATTAGCTTTAGTTGTATTTGCAACTTGGAAACCAGAAAGAGTGCTTATTGGAGCTTATATATTTGGAGGTGTTACTATTCTTCAAATGAATCTTCAGGCTTTAGGTTTAAGATTTCCTGGTCAATTTTTCAGTATGGCGCCATATGTTGCAACTATTATAGTTTTAGTATTAATTTCTAGTAATAAATTAAGAATAAAACTTAGTGCACCAGCTTCACTAACTATCCCTTTTTATAAAGGTAGATAAATATCCACTTCTTTTTTTCTATAATCATATAGATTTATTGATCAAACCTATTTGTATATATTAAGTATATATTTGAGTAATCGTTATATTAGCAGGTGAGGTTAAAATGATTAGAATTATAACTTTTTTATCTACTTTTTTGGTATTTGCATTTGGTTCAGCATATGCAGACCCTAAAAAAGTTGGTTTTATATACATAGGTCCTCCAGGTGATCATGGTTGGACATATATGCATGATGTAGGTAGAAAATATATGGAGAGCCAACTTGGTGACTCAATTACTACTACTTATCTTGAAAATATTCCTGAAAACGCAGATGCAGTTAGAGCAATCCGAAAACTAGCAGACTCAGGACATGATTTAATATTTACAACGTCTTTCAACTATATGGATCAGACACATGAAGTAGCTAAGGATTTTCCTGATATAAAATTTGAACATGCTACTGGGTATATCCAAGCAGAGAACGTTGCTACGTATTCAGCTAGATTTTACGAAGGTAGAATGATTGAAGGGCATATTGCTGGTCATATGACTGAAACTAATACTATTGGTTATATAGCTTCATTCCCTATTCCTGAAGTTGTAAGAGGAATTAATGCATTTTATTTAGCGGCTTCAAAAGTAAATCCAGATATCAAAATGAAAATTATTTGGGTATTTACTTGGTATGATCCAGGTAAAGAAGCTGATGCAGCTAATACATTAATTAATCAAGGAGCTGACATAATTGTTCAGCATACTGATACGTATGCTCCTTGCCAAGCTGCTCAAAAAGCAGGTGTTTATGCATTTGGTCAAGCATCAAACCAAGAAGAATTTTGTCCTGATGCACATTTAACTTCAATTGAAGATATTTGGGGTCCTTACTATGCTGAAAGAGCAAAAGCAGTTGTGGACGGCACTTGGTCTTCTGGTGATACTTGGGATGGTATGGATAAAGGTATGGTTGTAATGTCACCATATAATACCAAACTTATGCCAGCAAGTTTAATTCAAGAAGCAGTAAATATGGAAGTTGGAATTAAAGATGGAACTATCCATCCTTTCACGGGTCCAATTTACAATCAAGCTGGTGAGCTTGTGGTTCCTGAAGGTGAAGTAGCTCCTGATGGAATGTTACTTGGAATGAACTTTTATGTCCAAGGTATTGACGGCGAAGTACCACAATAATTAAAATTCTTAATAACCCTCTCTCTATTAAAGGGAGAGGTTTAATGCATTAATTTCAAAGGAAAATTTATGTCTGATTTACACATTAGTTGGGACGAATATAGAAGTAAAACAGAAGATTTAGCAAAACAAATTCATAAGGATGGATGGCAATTTAATCAGGTTGTATGCATCGCAAAAGGAGGTATGAGAGTAGGGGATGTAATGGCAAGAATATTTGATGTTCCCTTAGCAATTCTTTCTGTTGAATCATATAAAGGTGAGGGAGTAAAAAATAAAAGAGGTGCAATCACATTTTCAAGAGACTTAGCAAAAACAAGCCCTAACATTGGATCAAAAGTTTTAATAGTAGATGATTTAGCAGACTCAGGAATTACTCTTAAAAAAAGTATTGATTGGTTAAATCATACTTATGGTTTTTATATTGATGAACCAATAAGAACTGGAGTTTTGTTTTATAAATCAGTTTCTTCGTTTAAACCAAATTATTATGTTGATTATTTAGAAGATTCTCCTTGGATACATATGCCTTATGAGGTTTATGAAACTATGAAACCAGAAGAACTTGGTTAAAAAATTGAAGTAATTTCCTCAAATTTTTTCTTTTGTTTTGCAAACTTTGGAACTTTTACATCTTTATCTGGTCTTCCCACAATAAGTAAAACAAATGGTTTTTCATTACTAGGTCTTTTCAAAATTTTATTAAGAAATGTCATTGGGCTTGGCGTGTGTGTTAACATTGCTAAGCCAGAAAAATGTAAACAAGTAATTAATATACCAGTAGCTATACCGACAGACTCTTTTACATAATAATTTTTTATTTTCTTATTTTTTGAAACTGAAAATTTTTTCTCAAATATAGCAATTAAATAAGGTGCATTTTCAATAAATTTTTTATTTTCATCAGTTCCTAAAGGCGTTAACGCATCTAACCACTCTTTAGGAGCTTTATACTTATAAAAATTTTCTTCTTCTTTTTCTGCTTCTATTCTAATCATATTTTTTACGTTTTTATTTTTTATTACTACAAAATGCCAAGGTTGAAGATTTGCTCCACTTGGAGCTGAACCTGCAGATAAGATAGCATTTTTTATAATATTTATATCAATTTTATCTTTTGAAAATTCACGTATGCTTCTTCTTTCTTTAATTTTATTATAAAATTTTTTTGAATTAATCTTCATTTCTTTGATTGTTTGATTTGAAAATTTTAAATCTTCAGCTATGTATTTTTTAACTTTATGCATTGGCTTGTTATTATTATTGGGATACTATTAATTTCCCTATCAATTAGTAATCCTCTATACAAACTAATTATAAAAAAACGAATAAGATTTAATCTTTTTATTGAAATCCTGTTTAGGATAATACTGTTTTTAGTTAGTGTAATTATTATTTTTCTAGGTTTGTACTTAGAAAGTATTTCTTAATATCTTCTTATATTTCTGTCAATTAAAGCAGCCCACGCGTCTATTCCACCAAGTACATTAACACAATGATTATAACCTTGAGCTTTAAGCCATTTACATACAGCTTGGCTTCTTGTACCGGTATGACACATTACAAAAATATTTTTTTTCTTATCCAACTCAGTGTATCTTTTTGCTATTTCTGAGAGTTTCATGTGTATCGTACCTTTAATATGTGCATGATCTCTCTCAGTATCTTCTCTTACATCTATAATTTGAATTTTTTTGTTATCTTGTTTAAGTTCATTTAACTGATGTACTGTAATTTCACTACTGCTGTAAAGATCCATAATATTATCTTATTATAAATACTATTATATTTCTACTATTTTAAATAAAATTAATTTTAAAAATTAAATTTGTTATTTCTAAGTTTTTCATGTAATAGCGCATATCAATATGACAAAAAAAATAACTTTTTCAGCTTTTGGCAGAGATTCATATTATCACAGAGATTGGTTTAAAAAAAATGGTTTCAAATTTGATAGAAGTACCAGAAAATGGACTGTAGAAAATTTACCAATAGATAATGCTGAAGAATTTGCTAGTTATTGTAGAAAATACGGTTTAACATTTGAACGATCTGATAGAATGATTACAGAATTTGATTATGCAGATTATCTTTGGGATGGCAGAAGAGATGAGTTCATGAAAACTTCTGAAAATATTGAAATTCCACAACCAAAAAATAAAATCTAATTTTTGTTAAATAAATTAGTATCAAATAATTTAATACTTTTAATAATTTTAGCTGCTATTTGGGGGTCTTCTTTTTTTGTTATCAAAATTTGTTTGTCTAGTTTTACACCTACAACTATTGCATCCTTAAGATTAATTATTGCGTCAATATTCTTAATTATTTTTTATTATTCATACAACAAACATCCTAAATTAAACTTCAATTTAGTTTTAATTCTTTCTTTTATAGGCATTACTGGAAATTTTTTACCATTCTATCTGATTAGTTGGGCTGAACAATATATTCCTTCTTCTACTGCGGGTTTATTAATGTCAGTTGGCCCTTTAATAACATTATTAATGTCTCATATTTTAACATCAGATGATAAGTTTACATGGATTAAATTTTTATCAATTATTATAGGCTTTGTAGGTATTATTTTTATTTTAGACATAAGTAAATTTAATTTTCAAGATGAAAACTACATTAGCACTATAGCAAAAATTTTTGTGTTTATAGCAGCATTTGGTTATATGATTTCAAATATTGCTGCTTATAATAAATTAAAGAAATTAAGCCCTATTTCAATCACTACTTTTGCTACATTGTTTGGAGCAATAATATCATTACCATTTTTATTCTACGACTTTATGAGTTATGAGAATAGTATAAATAAAGTTTCATTAATTTCTATTACTTATTTAGGTGTTTTTCCAACAGCTATTGCATTTCATATGCGTTATCATATAGTTAAACAATCTGGCCCAGTTTTCTTATCTTATGTTGCGTATTTAATTCCTGTTTTTGCTTTAATATGGGGTTTCATATTCCTTTCTGAGGAAATAGTATTTAATTCTGTAGTTGGAATTATTTTAGTTTTTATTGGTCTGTTTGTGGGTCAAAAAAAATCAATGAGTAAAATAACCGTAAAAAACATACAATACTAATAAAATAGCAATAAAAATAGACACATTTTTGAAGTTAAAGTATTTCATTTATGATTGAAATTTAATTTTTTATAGTCCAATATACTTTTATTATGAGTGACTCAATTAAATACTTACTAGAAGAAAATAAAGCACCAAAGTTTTGGTATAATATTAATGCTGACTTACCAAGTCCACCACCACCACCACTGCACCCCGGCACTAAACAACCAGCTGGCCCAGATGACTTTGCCCCTTTATTTCCAATGAGTTTAATTATGCAGGAGGTTTCTACTGAAAGAGAAATAGAAATACCTGAACCAGTAAGAGAAGTATACAAGCAATGGAGACCGTCTCCATTATTTAGAGCAAGAAGATTAGAAAAGTTTTTAGATACACCTGCTAAAATTTATTATAAATATGAAGGTGTTAGTCCTACTGGAAGTCACAAACCAAATACTGCTGTTCCACAAGCTTTCTTTAATAAAGAAGAAGGAATTAGTAAAATCTTTACTGAAACAGGCGCAGGTCAATGGGGAAGTTCATTAGCTTTTGCAGGTCAGATTTTTGGAATAGATATTGAAGTCTTCATGGTTAAAGTTAGCTTTGATCACAAACCTTATAGAAAATTAATGATGCAATCTTTTGGTGCTACTTGTCATGCAAGTCCATCCAATTTAACTGACTTCGGTAACAAGTTATTATCAGAAAATTCTGATAACCCAGGTAGTTTGGGTATAGCTATATCAGAAGCAATAGAAGCAACAGTTAAAAGTGAAGGTAAAGCAAAATACTCACTTGGAAGTGTTTTAGGTCATGTTTTAATGCATCAAACTATAAATGGTAATGAAGCTATAATGCAAATGGAGATGGCTGGAGATTATCCCGATATAATTGTTGGCTGCACAGGCGGTGGTAGTAATCTTTCTGGATTAATGTTTCCATTTTTAGGACAACAATTAAGAGGTGGTCAAAAAATTGATATCATTGGTTGTGAGCCCGCATCATGTCCATCATTTACAAAAGGTAAGTATGCTTATGATCATGGTGATATGGCAAAAATGACTCCTTTAATTAAAATGCATACGCTTGGATCAGATTTCTTACCGCCGGCTAATCACTCTGGTGGATTAAGATATCACGGCATGTCTTATCATTTAAGTCATTTATATGAACTTGGTTTAATGAGAGCAAAAGCTTATGGTCAAAAAGATTGTTTTGAAGCTGGTTTAACTTTTGCAAAACAAGAAGGAATTATTCCTGCTCCAGAAGGAAATCATGCAATTAAAGGTGCTATTGATGCAGCTTTAGAATGTAAGGAAAAAGGTGAAACTAAAACTATTCTCTTTAACTTATGTGGTCATGGATATTTTGATATGTCAGCTTATGACGATTATCTAAACGGATCAATGGCTGATGATGTTATCGATGACGATGGAATAGGAAGATCAATTTCTCAAATTCCAGAAATAGCATAATTTAAGTTTAAATTTTTATTAATTTAATTAAAGGTGTTTTTATTATGGTTGAAATTAAACCTTTTAAAGGAACACGTCCTTACAACGAAGATGCAAAAAATTTAATTGCTCCTTCTACTGATCATTTAAGTATTGAAAATATAGAAATATTTAAAAAAAATAATTATTGGAATTATTTAAAAATATTGAATCCCGTTGGACAATTAAAAGAAGCTGACACTCTTTTAGAAGCTAAATCGCATTTTAGGGAAATGAAAGAAAATGATGTAATTAAAAAAGATAAAAAATTATTTTATTATATTTATCAAATTGAATTTCAAGGTCATACTCAACTAGGATTTTTATCTCTTTCTAAAATCTCAGATTTTGTAGATGAAAAAATTAAAGCTCATGAAAAGATATACGAGACAAGGATGAGAGAAAGAGCTGAGCAAATGTTAAATATAAAAACACAAATTGGTCCTATCTATGTTGTATATAAAAAAAACAATAAAATAAAAGATTTGTTATCCTCTATTATATCAAATACTCCAGACTATGATTTTGAAAGCTTTGATAAATCTATTCATAAACTATGGTGTGTTTCTGATCAATCTTTTATCGAAAACTTATCTTCTGTTTTTTTAAATGAAGTAGATAATTTTTATATTGCAGATGGACATCATAGAATGGGTGCAATGAAAATTATTGGAGAATTAAATTATAATAAAAATATTTTGCAAGAAGATTTTATGATAGCGGCGTTTCCAAGTGATGAAGCTAAAATATTTGACTATAATAGAGTTGTTAAAGATTTAAATGGTTTGACTGAGGAAAAGTTTTTAGACATTCTTTCTGAAAATTTCGAAATAAAAAAAGAAAAAAATCCATTCAAACCTCAATCAAATAAACAATTTGGAATGTATCATGAAAAAAATTGGTATTCTTTGTATTTTAAAAGTGAATTAATAACTGATAATTTTGTTGATACATTAGATATTAACATTTTAAACAATTTTATTTTCAAAAAACATTTAAATATTGTTGATGTTAATAATGATGAAAGAATAAGATTTATTGCTGGATGCCATGGTTTGAAAGCTTTAGAAAAAAAAGTTGATGAAAATAATGATAGTGTGGCATTTTCTATCTTCCCATCTTCAATAAGTGATGTTATTACAGTTGCGAATAAAAATTTAACTATGCCTCCTAAATCAACATGGTTTGATCCAAAACCTTTAGATGGCTTAGTGGTCTATGAGTTTGAAAAAAGTATATGAATAAACCTAATACTAAACCTAACAATCCAAATTTTTCAAGTGGCCCAACTTCAAAAAGACCAGGCTGGGACATATCTGTTTTGAGTAATGCTTTAACTGGCAGATCACATAGATCTGTTGAATGTAAAGCAAGATTAAAAGAAGCGATAGATAAATCAAAAGATATACTAAAATTACCTGATGATTATTTGTTAGGTATAATGCCTGGATCAAATACTGGCGCTTTAGAAGCGGCTATGTGGTGCCTATTAGGTAAAACGGGAGTTGATATTCTTGCATGGGAAAATTTTGGTAAAGACTGGGTAATAGATGCAATTAGTGAATTAAAATTAGATAATTTAAATATTCATGAAGAAGACTATGGCAAACTACCTGATCTAACCAAAGTCAATTTTGATAATGATGTTATCTTTACTTGGAATGGAACAACATCAGGTGTCAAAGTTCCTAATGGAGATTGGATACCTGATGACAGAAAAGGACTAACCATTTGTGATGCTACTTCAGCAATCTTTGGTATGCCTATAGATTATAATAAATGTGATGTTATAACTTGGTCATGGCAAAAAATACTTGGAGGAGAAGCTGCTCATGGAATGATTGCAATTTCTCCACGAGTTGTTGAAAGATTAGAAAGTTTTTTACCTAGTTGGCCAATACCAAAATTATTTAGATTAGCTGAAAATAAGAAATTAATAAAAGGTATATTCGAAGGAAACACAATAAATACACCTTCAATGATATGTGTTGAAGATATCATTGATTCATTAAATTGGGTCTCTTCTCAAGGAGGTTTAGATTCATTAATTTCTAAATCCCAGAATTCTTTACAAAAAATCAGAGAATGGATTAATGAGAGAGATTGGGTCACTTTTTTATCTGAAATTAAAGATGATAATTATATCTCAAACACTGGAATAACTTTTAAAATTATTGAAGACTGGTTTACAAAGAAAGATGAAAGCGGTCAAAGAGCTGTAATGGCTGACATATGTAAATTACTCTCTGAAAATAATGTTGGATTTGATTGTAATGGATATCCCAAAGCACCACCTTCTTTTAGAATATGGGCTGGAGGAACGGTTCAAACTTCAGATGTAGAATTAGTTTTACCTTGGATTGATTGGGCTTATTCAGAAATTAAATCTAGACATGCCTAAAGTACTAATATCAGATTCACTAGATAATATTGCATCTGAAATTTTAATAAAGAATAACATTTCAGTTGATACAAAAACAAACTTATCCCCTGAAGAATTAAAAAAAATAATTGATAACTATGATGGTTTAATCATTCGTTCTGCAACTAAAGTACAAAAAGATTTAATTGATTCTCTCTCAAATTTAAAAATTATAGGTAGAGCAGGAGCAGGAGTAGATAATGTTGATGTGGAAGCTGCTAAAAATAAAAACATTATCGTAATGAATACTCCAGGAGGTAATACAAATGCTACAGCAGAACACACAATTGGTTTAATTTTTGCATTGCAAAGAAAAATTACTGTTGCCAATGTGACAACACATAAGGGTCTTTGGGAAAAAAAGAAATTAAAAGGAAATGAAATAAAAGGTAAGAAAATTGGTATCCTAGGTTTTGGTAATGTAGGCAAAAGAGTTGCAGAAATATCTAATGTATTGGGAATGCACGTTTCAATATTTTCTTCATACTTTAAAACAATTAAGGATAGCTATCCTGAATATAATTCTTGTTCTATCAATGAGATTATTAAAGATTCAGATATAATTTCTTTTCACTGTAAACCCAATAAAGATGGTAATCCGATTATGAATAAAAATCATCTATCACTAATGAAAAAAAATTGCATAATTATCAATACCGCTAGAGGTAACTTAGTTGATGAAGATGATCTTAAAAATGCTCTTGAAAAAAAAGAAATTAAAGGCGCTGCATTAGATGTTTTTAAAAATGAACCTTTAGAAAAAAGTGGGTTTTATAATTTAGATAATATAATTTTAACTCCACATATTGCTGCTTCAACTGATGAAGCACAAATAGTTGTAGCAGAAATGGTTGCTAATCAGTTTGTTGAATTTTTTAATAATAATAAAATTATAAATTCAGTTACTTAATAAAAATTTCAGTTAAATTTTCTAAGTAAGCGGATGGATTTGAGAGAATGTTACCATCTAATATATTAGCTTGATCTAAAATTAAATTTGAAGCTTTTTTATGGTCAATTTTTGTTAAATTTTCAGATAAATTTACAATCATCGGATGGTTTGGATTAATTTCAAGTATCTTTTTTGAAACAGGAGTTTTTTGATTATGCATTTTCATCAGTTTTTCCATATTTATATCCATCCCAGCTTCTTCAGCAACAAGTAGAATTGGGCTTTTGGTTAATCTCTCAGATACAATCACATCAGATATTGTCTCTTTTAGCTCTGTTTTAAGTA